>CAZZZY010000278.1:0-7470 GCA_964658545.1 uncultured Acetobacteraceae bacterium
TAGAAGTCGCGCGCCACTTGCTCATGGGGAAACCCCCAACTCTTGGAGACGCTCTGCGCTGACGGAAGCCTCTCCAAGAGTTGGCGCTAGCCTCTCCCAATGTGAGAAGACCGCACTGGCTTGGCTATACGAGACTTTGCCCACCGACCTGGGTTAAAAACCTTGCTTACAAAAGTGTCCTTATCTGCGATTGGTGTAAGGGATGCAGTCAGATTTTAGTGACTAGTAGATAAGACAAGGGGCAAAAAAATCCCCTTGTCTCAATCCTTGGATATGAAATCGCAATGTTAATAATTTTCTCCCACTGGGAATAATTAAATTAGAACCCCTTTCACGACAAGACGGGGGGTGATACTAATTTTATAACTTCATACTCAAAGATAAATGCTAAATCTGACTGGATATCAAATCAACTCGATTCTCCACGAAGGAATTCAAACAATTATTTATCAAACACAAACGCCAAAGACACAACAGCGAGTTATTCTCAAGTTGCTTAAAAATGAATATCCTACACTCGAAGCTTTTACTCGCATTAAAAATGAGTATCAAATTCAGCAAACTTTAGACCATCACAACATAGTTAAAGCCATTAGTCTAGAAACCTTTGATAATCGTGTGGGACTATTGTTAGAAGACTTTGGTGGTCAATCTTTAGCCCAAGTTATACAGACAGAAAAGCTTGACTTAATTAACCATTTGAACATTGCTATTCAACTGACTAAAGCTCTAGCTTATTTGCATAAACACCAGATTATTCATAAAGATATCAAACCTAGTAACATTATCATTAACTCCCAGACAGGTATTGTTAAACTCACGGACTTTGGTATAGCCTCCCGACTCAATAAGGAAAATCCCCAATTTAATAACCCTAACTGCGTTGAAGGTACACTTGCCTATATGTCTCCTGAACAAACGGGGAGAATGAATCGTAGCCTCGATTATCGCACTGACTTTTATTCTCTTGGTGTGACTTTATATGAAATGCTCACCGATAAAACACCATTTTCTAGTCAAGACCCTTTAGAACTAGTTTATAGTCACATTGCTGTTCAACCGATAAACCCACAGTCATTAAATCCACAAATTCCTAAAACTATCTCAGAAATTGTGCTGAAGTTGATGGCGAAAAATGCAGAAGACAGATATCAAAGTGCCACAGGATTATTAGCAGACTTAGAATTATGTTTTAATCAGTTAGAAACCAAGGGTACAATTACTGATTTTGTTCCAGGTCGTTTAGATGTCTTAAGCCAGTTGTTAATTCCTCAAAAATTATATGGTCGTGAAAACCAAGTTAATGAACTGTTAGCTGCATTTGAACGGGTTACATCTGGAACTAGTGAAATAATGCTAGTTTCTGGTTATTCTGGTATTGGTAAATCGGTTTTAGTCAACGAAGTTAATAAACCCATCACTCGCAGACAAGGCTATTTTATCTCTGGTAAATTTGACCAATTAAAGCGAAATATACCTTATGCTTCTTTAATTCAAGCTTTTGCCTATTTAATGCGATATTTACTGACAGAGAATAATGAAACAATAGAAACATGGCGTGAAAAAATCCTCTCAGCTTTAGGAACAAATGGAAAAGTCATTACTGATGTAATTCCAGAAGTAGAATTAATCATTGGTACACAACCAGAAGTTGCCCAAATTGGTGCAACCGAATCACAAAACCGCTTCAATCGTGTTTTTAAAGAATTTATCCAAGTTTTTACTCAAAAAGAACACCCCTTAGTCATCTTTTTAGATGATTTGCAATGGGCAGATTCAGCCACATTAAATTTAATTCAACTGCTCATAACTGATACTGACAGCAAATATCTATTGTTCATTGGTGCATATAGGGATAATGAAGTTAGTGCAGCACATCCTTTAATCCAAAAAATAGAAGAAATTAGGAATGTTGGCACGGTTGTTAATAATATGCTGCTGCACCCCTTAAGTTTAGAGAATGTGACTCAACTAGTTACTGAAACTCTACAAAAAACAGAGGTTAAGCATGATGTAGAATCCAGAATTTCTGACAATAAAGTTATCCAATTAGCTGAATTAATTTCTAATAAAACAGGTGGAAACCCATTCTTTATCACACAACTTCTTCAGGCACTTCATCAAGAAAAACTTTTAATATTTGACTTTATTAATGCTCAATGGCAGTGGAGTTTAGAGGATATTCAAGCAATTGGAATTACCGATAAAAATGTAGTTGAATTAGTTGCCAGTCGAGTTGAGAAGCTACCGAAATATACCCAAGATGTTTTAAAATTAGCAGCTTGTGTGGGTGACAGATTTAGTCTAGATGTTTTATCGATAGTCAATGAAAAATCAGCTTCTTTGATAGCCAGTGATTTATACTCAGCTTTGCAAGCGGGATTAATTCTACCTTTAACTGAAGCTTACCGTATTCCTTTAGTTTTTAATCAAGAAGAAGCGGTTAATTTAAACTTTGATACTTCACGAGTTGGTTACAAGTTCTTGCATGACAGAGTACAACAAGCAGCATATTCATTAATTCCAGAAGAACTCAAGAAATCAACTCATCTAAAAATTGGGAAATTGCTTCTACAAAATATCCCAAAGGAGGAAATAGAAGCTAATATTTTTGATATCGTTAATCAGTTGAATGTGGGTATTGCTAATCTGATAGAGCAATCTGAAAAAACTGAATTAGCACGATTAAATTTAATTGCAGGGCGAAAAGCTAAAGTTTCTACAGCTTACGAAGCTGCTCTTAAGTACTTCACAAATGGGATAGAACTTTTAAGTATAGATGCTTGGCAAACTGAATATACTTTAAGTATATCGTTATATGAAGGAGCCGCAGAAGCAGCCTATCTAGGCGGTGATTTTGAGCAGATGCAACAATGGGCTGATGTGGTGCAGAAAGAAGCCAAAATCCTTCTAGATAAAGTGAAAGTCTATGAAGTACAGATTATCGCTTCTATCATTCAAAGCAAACAACTGGAAGCCATTCAGATAGCTGTATCAATTCTGAAATTGTTAGGAACAAATTTTCCAGATGAACCGACATCAACTGATATTCAACAGGGGATGGATGAAATTGCTGCTTCTTTGAAAGAGAAAGCCATTGCAGATTTAATTAACTTACCATTAATGTCTGATCTTAACAAGATTGCAGCTATGAGAATCTTAATGGGAGTTCTCCCTGCGGCTTTTCAAACTGCTCCTGCAATGATGCCAATTATTGTCTGTAAAATGGTTAATTTGTCTTTAAAGTATGGCAATACTGCTGTATCTGCCTATGGTTATAGTCTTTATGGCTTGCTTCTTTGTGGAGTTCAAGGAGAAATTAGTTCGGGCTATGAATTTGGGAAATTAGCTTCTAGTTTAGTATCACAATTTAATGCTGAAGAACTCAAGCCTAAAATTCTGACGGTTGTTAGCGCTCATGTTATGCATTGGAAAGAACATATTAGGGAGACATTAACATCATCAATGGCAGGATATGCTAGTGGTCTAGAAACCGGAGATTTAGAATATGCTGGCTATTGTGGTTACATTTATCCCTATCATTCATTTTGGTTGGGTAAGGAACTTTGGATTTTGGAAAAAGAACTGACAGCTTACTGTCAATCGCTGAAAAAAATCAAGCAACAAGTAGCTTTAACTTGGAATTTAGTATATTTACAAACAGTTTTGAATTTGAAAGGAAATTTTGAAAATGTAGACTGTTTCATTGGAGAAGCCTACGATGAGCAAAGTATGCTGCCAATTCATCAGCAAGTAAATGACCTTTACACAATTAATCATCTATTTGTCAATAAACTAATGCTCTCTTACATATTTGGGGAGTATTTGAAAGCTGTAGAATATGCTGCGATCGCAGAAAAATCTTTAGGTGGTGTTACAGGGTTGTTTGTTGTTCCAATGTTCTATTTTTATGACTCTTTAACCCACTTGGCAATATATCATACTGCTAAAGAGTCTGAGAAGCAAGCTATTCTCGAAAAAGTCCAAGCTAATCAGCAAAAAATGGGACTCTGGGCTACTCATGCTCCCACGAATCACTTACATAAATTTTATCTCGTGGAGGCAGAACGTTGTCGGATTTGGGGTCAAAAGCTGGAAGCAATGGACTACTATGAAAATTCTATTGCCAAATCTAGAGAAAATGGTTTTCTCCAAGAAGAAGCTTTAGCTTATGAGTTAGCAGGAAAATTTTATCAATCTCTAGGTAAAGAGTTAATTCATCAAACTTATATAACTAAAGCCTATTATGCCTATATTCGTTGGGGTGCGATCGCTAAAGTTAAATACTTAGAATCAAAGTATGTTTTTCTAGTAGGACAAACTACTACTATGGAAACCACTACTTCCAAAATAGATCCAATCCATTCTCCCACTACGACAACGACTAGTAGCAGTTTAAGCGATTTTTTAGATTTTAATGCATTCATCAAGTTTTCGCAAGCGATTACCAACGAAATTGTTCTAGAAAGTTTGTTAGGCAAGCTCATCAAAATTTTACTAGAAAATGCTGCCGCTCACAAAGCAATACTACTCCTACTTAAAGGCAATCAACTATATATCGAAGCTTCTGGAAATGCTGCTGACGATGTAATAACCGTTTTACATTCTATTCCTGTTGAAACCTATCAGGATTTACCCCTCTCTGTGATTAACTATGTTTTTCGCACTCAGCAATATCTGGTACTAAATGATGCGATAATTACAGAACCGTTTAACCTTGATATTTATATTCACGAATCTAAAACAAAATCAATCTTTTGCTTGCCCATAATTTACCAATCACAACTTACAGGGATTATTTATTTAGAAAATAATTTATCATCAGGAGCTTTTGTTTCCAAAAGGGTAGAGGTATTAAAAGTCTTGGTTTCTCAAATGGCTATCGCCATACAAAATGCCCGCTTGTACACAAGAGAACAAGACAAATCTAAAGAATTAGAACAGTCAATAAAAGATTTACAAGAGGCACAGCTACAAATTATCCAAAGCGAAAAAATGTCTTCTCTGGGAAATTTAGTTGCAGGTGTAGCCCACGAAATCAATAACCCAGTTGGTTTTATTACAGGTAGTATCATCCAAGCAAAAGATATTGTTAAGGATTTAATAGAATATCTGCAACTTTACCGAGAAAATTTCCCCAATCCTGGTGCTGAAATTGAAAAAAAAGCTGAAGAGATAGATATAGATTTTTTGCTACAAGATTTACCGAAAATGATTGATAGAATGACAGTAGGAACACAACGTATTTGCAACATTAGTACTTCTCTGCGTACTTTTTCACGCGCCGATACTACCTCTAAAATATTAGCCAATATCCATGAAGGTATTGATAGTACTTTGTTGATTTTACAGCATCGTCTGAAAGCTGATTCTAATCGTCCAGCAATTCAAGTCGTTAAGGATTATGGAAATATTCCATTAGTGAAATGCTACTTAGGACAATTGAATCAGGTGTTTATGAATATTATTGCAAATGCCATTGATGCCTTAGAAGAAGCAAATATCGGTCGTACTTTTATGGAGGTTCAAGAAAGTTATCCTAATATTATTATTATCTTAACCAAGATAGAAGATAATAATCTGGTCATTAAGATTCAAGATAATGCCAAAGGAATGCCAGAGGAAGTTAAAGCCTATATCTTTGAGAACCTATTTACTACCAAATGCGTAGGAAAAGGTACGGGATTAGGATTATCTATTAGTCGCCAAATTATAGTAGATAATCATGGTGGAAATTTGATTTGTGAATCAGTTTTGGGACAAGGAACAGAATTTATAATTTCTATTCCCATCTCTGGAGAATAATTTCTCATAGTAGATTTGCATTAGCAAATCTATAGCCGCAGATACCTGGCTTCTTTGATAAGTCGGGTATCTTTTTTATCACGAATGATTCAGAATTGCTATAGTAATTCTATTTACATTTTTAAAGTTAGTAAAGCAAAGGTTATGTTGGTGTTAATAAAACTATGTAAGTGATAACTTTATTACTTAATAAAATCAACATAAACATAGTTGTAATTAAGACTTTAAAATTTATACTGTACCTGTTATAACTGATTATATGCATCACATCTTGTACTATCTCTTTCATTTATTAGCTGATATAACAGTAAGCTATAGCTATATCTACAAGGATTTTAGCCAGGTTTTTATAGGCTCAAATATCAGCCGGGAATTGAGCTAATTGCAAGATGCAAAAATTGTGAAAATTAAGGTGGTTATCCTGTGGAAAAAAGAAGAGAAAGTGGGCGAATAGTTTCAAAGGCTATCTCGTTTTTGTCAAATTGGATCGCATTGATTGTGCTTGCAGTGAGTATTGTGCTGTTTGTTGGAGGTAGGTTTGAACTAGCAAGTGCAAGTGAACCCAACGCAGAAGCAAAACTTGAGATTCAACAATTAACATCCTGTTACTCATTGGGAACTGATGCTATTGGTATAGGAAATCTCCAAGAAGGAAAGAATATTTATCCGCGTTGTTTTACTCAGGATGCAGTCATCACTGCCATTTTTCCTGATGGGACAACCCAAACAAGTTATGGGACAAATGCATGGGCAGATTATGTCAATTCAGTATTCCGAGGAAATGGTTATACAGCTACCCAACATTTGATGGGTACGATCAACATTTCATTTGAAAATGGTAAAGTCACGATGTCTTCTTACCTTCATGCGACTCATAAACGTTCAGAAACTAGTATTGATGTCGCTAATGGTACTTATGAAGATGAAGTCGTCAACATAGGTGGGCGCTGGAAAATTAGTAAACGGACTCTCAAACTCATCGATTTCTTAAATCTCACTTCCCCAACTACTGCTTCCTCAAGCACTAATGCTCAAAGCACTCAAGAGGCTCTCCAACCGTGGAAAAGGCATAGTTAACTCAAAATTCAAAACAGTTTCAGGCGGGGATTTAAGCCCCGACTGAAACTGGCGCTACGTTTGCTGCAAGTATGCAATTAACTGTTCTCCTGCGGTGTCAATGTGTCGTTTTAGTAACCTGACAGCAGCTTTTGTATCCTGTTTTTGACAAGCATCTAAGAGTTGATAGTGTTCTTTTTGCGATCGCTCTTGGTAATCCATCTGCGCTAATTGTACACGAACATAGCGATCGCAATTAAACATCCCTTCAATACCACGGGAGACAGTTATGAGCATCGCATCTCAACCAGACAGAGTAATCATCTTCGACACCACGCTACGGGATGGCGAACAGTCACCAGGAGCAACCCTCAATGTAGAAGAGAAATTAGCGATCGCTCATCAACTAGCTCTCCTTGGTGTCGATGTGATTGAAGCCGGTTTTGCCGTTGCTAGTCCGGGAGATTTTCAAGCTGTTAAAACCATTGCTGAACAAGTCGGAATAACCGGTGGGCCAATCATTTGCAGTTTAGCTAGAGCTATTCGCCAAGATATTCACGCCGCCGCAGAAGCCTTGAAGGGTGCGGCTCGTCCCAGAATCCACACGAT
>CAZZZY010000279.1:0-7440 GCA_964658545.1 uncultured Acetobacteraceae bacterium
GGAGTTAGGAGTTAGGAGTTATGAGTTTTGAATCAACTCCTAACTCCTCATTCTTAACTCCTAACTATTTCTATGTCCCATCCTCTTTACATCGCTTTTATCTGGCATCAACATCAGCCGCTGTACAAATCTCCTGGCAGCGGCATTTCACTATCTCCGAGTCAGCAGTACCGTCTACCTTGGGTACGTTTACATGGGACTAAAGATTATTTGGATTTGGTATTGCTCTTAGAACGGTATCCTAAGTTACACCAAACGGTAAATTTAGTACCATCCTTGATATTACAACTCGAAGATTATATTGCTGGGACTGCTTTTGACCCTTACCTCACAGCCTGCTTGACACCAGATGAACAACTCACCCAGCAACAGCGCGAATTCATTATTCAACACTTTTTCGATGCCAATCACCATACGCTGATTGACCCCCATCCCCGCTATGCCGAGTTGTATCAGCAAAGGCAGGAGAAGGGGGAAGCTTGGTGTTTAGCAAATTGGGAATTGCCTGATTATGGTGATTTGCTAGCTTGGCACAATTTGGCCTGGATCGATCCTCTGTTTTGGGATGACCCGGAAATTGCGACTTGGTTAAAACAGGGTCGAAATTTTAGTTTAAGCGATCGCCAGCGCATTTATTCCAAACAACGAGAAATTCTCAGTCGCATTATCCCCCAACATCGAAAAATGCAGGAGGCGGGGCAGCTAGAAGTTACTACCACGCCCTACACCCACCCGATTTTACCTTTGCTAGCTGATACTAACTCTGGTCGGGTAGCTGTGCCTAATATGACACTACCCAAGCAACGTTTTCAGTGGGAAGAAGATATTCCCCGCCACTTGCGGAAAGCTTGGAACTTTTATCAAGAATGCTTTGGACAGATTCCTCGTGGTTTGTGGCCTTCGGAACAGTCAGTAAGTCCGGCGATACTTCCACATATTATTAACCAAGGATTTAAGTGGATATGCTCAGATGAAGCCGTCTTGGGATGGACGCTGAAACACTTTTTTCATCGGGATGGGGCGGGGAATGTGCAGCAACCAGAACTATTGTACCGACCCTACCGCCTGCAAACCGCAGAGGGTGATTTGTCAATTGTGTTTCGTGACCACAGATTATCAGATTTGATTGGCTTTACCTACAGTACGATGCCAGCAAAAAAGGCAGCAGCAGAGTTAGTGGGACATTTGCAAGCGATCGCTAAAATGCAAAGAGACAGTCACAGTGAACAACCTTGGCTAGTTACCATCGCCTTGGATGGGGAGAATTGCTGGGAATTTTATCCCCAAGACGGCAAACCCTTCCTAGAAGCTTTATATCAAAGTTTAAGCGATGAACCCCGCCTCAAACTCGTCACCGTCTCCGAATTTCTGGAAGAATTTCCAGCCACAGCCACCATTCCCGGAGGACAACTACATAGTGGTTCTTGGGTGGATGGCAGCTTTACCACTTGGATCGGCGATCGCGCCAAAAATCGCGCTTGGGATTATTTGACAGAAGCAAGGAAAATGCTCGCAAGTCATCCCGAAGCGACCGAAGAAAACAATCCAGAAGCATGGGAAGCATTGTATGCCGCAGAGGGTTCAGACTGGTTTTGGTGGTTTGGTGCAGGACACTCCTCAAATCAGGATGCCATCTTTGACCAGTTGTTTCGAGAACACCTATTTGGAATTTACAAAGCATTAAATGAACCTGTACCACCCTATCTCAAGCAACCAGTAGAAGTCCACGAAGCCCAGGGAAATCATAGCCCACAAGGGTTTATTCATCCCGTCATCGATGGTAAGGGCGATGAGCAAGATTGGGACAAAGCTGGACGCATAGAAATCGGTGGGGCGCGGGGGACAATGCACAACAGTAGTGTCATCCAGCGACTTTGGTATGGGGTGGATCACCTCAATTTCTATTTGCGGTTGGACTTTCAAGGTGGCGTTGTACCAGGGCAGGATTTGCCAACAGAGTTGAACTTGTTGTGGTTTTATCCAGAAAAAACAATGATTAATAGCCCAGTTCCCTTGGCAGATGTACCAGATGCAGCCCCGCTTAATTACCTTTTCCATCATCTTCTGGAAGTTAACTTGCTGACGCAATCAATTCAGTTTCGGGAAGCTGGAGACAATTATCAATGGCAGCCCCGTTTCAGTCGCGCTCAAGTAGCAATCAATAGTTGTTTAGAATTAGCAGTACCGTGGGCAGATTTGCAAGTTCCGCCAGATTATACCCTACGCCTGATTCTGGTGCTGGCAGATGAAGGGCGTTTTTGCAACTACTTGCCAGAAAATGCTTTGATTCCCATTGAAGTGCCTTAAAACTCAATACCGTTTTTAATACCAATTCACAAAAACTCTGATACAGAGATACAGATAGGTTTCTCGTAAGGGCATGGCAATGCCATGCTCCTACCAATGTATTTGTATCATTATTAAAGTTAAATGGGATCAGCACTAAATAAAAGCCAGGAGCGTCTTGGCTAAGAAAGCATTAAAATACATTAAGTAAATTGCTCTTTTAACTTTGGTTGCTGCTTAGGCAAAGATAGTATATGACTGACGTTCCCGCAGTTCGCATTCGCAATTTTTGTATTATTGCTCACATCGACCACGGGAAATCAACCCTCGCCGATCGCTTGCTACAAGCTACTGGCACTGTTGAAGACCGACAGATGAAGGAACAGTTTCTCGACAACATGGATCTAGAACGGGAGCGCGGCATTACAATTAAGCTGCAAGCTGCCCGGATGAACTACACAGCGAAGGATGGTCAGCAGTATGTGCTGAATTTGATTGATACTCCAGGACACGTTGATTTCTCTTATGAAGTTTCCCGCTCTCTTGTTGCTTGTGAAGGAGCGCTATTGGTAGTAGATGCGTCCCAAGGTGTAGAGGCGCAAACTTTGGCAAATGTCTATTTGGCCTTAGAGAATAACCTGGAAATTATCCCCGTTTTGAATAAAATTGATTTGCCTGGGGCAGAACCAGAAAGGGTAATTGGCGAAATTGAGGAAATTATCGGTCTAGATTGCAGTGGTGCGATTCTGGCTTCTGCGAAAGAAGGAATTGGTATTGATGAGATTTTAGAAGCAGTTGTCGAGCGGATACCGCCACCGCCCAATACCATAAATGAACGCTTACGAGCGTTAATATTTGATAGCTATTACGACAGTTATCGGGGAGTAATTGTGTATTTCCGGGTGATGGATGGCACTGTGAAAAAAGGCGATCGCATCCATTTAATGGCATCTGGTA
The DNA here is from genome assembly GCA_964658545.1 of uncultured Acetobacteraceae bacterium. Taxonomy (GTDB): domain Bacteria; phylum Cyanobacteriota; class Cyanobacteriia; order Cyanobacteriales; family Nostocaceae; genus Nostoc. The sequence goes on from CAZZZY010000279.1 coordinate 3,244, forward strand.
AAGAATTTGAAATTGATGAATTGGGTGTCCTTTCTCCTACTCAAAAGCAAGTTGAAGAACTGCACGCTGGGGAAGTGGGCTATTTGGGGGCAGCAATTAGAGCCGTCGCTGATGCACGGGTGGGCGACACAATTACCCTAAGTAAAGCGAAAGCAGAGTCACCTTTACCAGGCTACGCAGAAGCAAACCCGATGGTTTTTTGCGGGATGTTCCCCATTGATGCTGACCAATTTGAAGACTTGCGGGAAGCCCTAGAAAAGCTGGAACTCAACGACGCAGCGCTGCACTACGAACCAGAAACTTCTAGCGCGATGGGGTTTGGTTTCCGTTGTGGGTTCTTGGGTTTGCTGCACATGGAAATTGTCCAAGAACGTCTAGAGCGAGAGTATAACCTAGATTTAATCATTACAGCTCCCTCGGTGGTTTATAAAGTAATCACCCTGAAAGGGGAGGAACTCTACATCGATAATCCTAGCCGTTTACCTTCTCCCAACGAGCGCGAAAGAATTGAAGAACCTTACGTCCAAGTAGAGATGATTACGCCGGAAACTTATGTTGGCAGCTTGATGGAGTTGTCACAAAATCGCCGGGGCGTTTTCAAAGATATGAAATATCTCGCCCAAGGACGAACCACACTTACTTATGAGTTACCCTTGGCGGAAGTTGTAACTGACTTTTTCGACCAGATGAAATCGCGATCGCGCGGTTACGCCAGTATGGAATATCATATTATCGGCTACCGTGAAAATCCGCTGGTGAAGCTGGATATCATGATTAACGGCGATCCTGTAGATTCTTTAGCGATGATTGTCCATCGAGATAAAGCTTACAACGTCGGGCGGGCAATGGCAGAAAAACTCAAGGAACTAATTCCCCGCCATCAATTTAAAGTGCCAATTCAGGCATCTATTGGCAGTAAAGTTATTGCCAGCGAACACATTCCGGCTTTGCGGAAAGATGTACTAGCCAAGTGCTACGGTGGTGACATCAGTCGAAAGAAGAAACTTTTGCAGAAGCAAGCAAAAGGTAAAAAGCGGATGAAATCTGTAGGTACTGTGGATGTACCCCAAGAAGCATTTATGGCAGTACTGCGCTTGGATCAAAGCTAATAGAAAAAAGAATTCAGGAGTCAGGAGTCAGAATTCAGAATTAATTGGAGTCAGATTGGCAGATGAATGTCCTCTTTTTAGTTCCCCACCAAAATTTTCTTGTTCCAAATTCTGAATTCTGAATTCTTTTTCAACATCACAGACAAAATAACTGTTAAAAAATCTAAAAATTCTAGTAAACATACTCACTGCATTCAGCATCCTTGTATTTTTAGATAAATCTAGTTTTTTAGATATTTGCAAAGTGTCGGGGAGTCTAGCGGATGAAAATACTGGTACTGAGTTGGGAATTTCCACCAAGGATTGTTGGGGGAATTGCGCGCCATGTAGCGGAGTTGTACCCGGAATTGGTAAAGCTAGGGCATGAAGTCCACCTGATTACAGCCGAGTTTGGTCAGGCATCGATGTATGAGGTAGTTGAGGGAGTAAAAGTACATCGAGTGCCAGTAGCACATAGTAATGACTTTTTCCACTGGGTAGTCAATCTCAACCTGAGTATGGGGGATCACGGTGGTAAGTTGATTTTAGAGGAAGGGGCGTTTGATTTAATTCATGCCCATGATTGGTTAGTAGGAGATGCTGCGATCGCTCTCAAGCATAATTTTAAAATACCACTAATTGCCACAATTCACGCTACGGAATACGGACGCTATAATGGTATTCATACAGACATCCAAGGCTATATCAATGGCAAAGAAACCTTGTTGGCTTATAACGCTTGGCGGATTATCGTTTGTAGCGATTATATGCGCCAAGAAGTAGAACGAGCGCTATACAGTCCTTGGGACAAAATTGATGTCATTTATAACGGTATCCGGGCCGAAAAGAAACAGCATCACGTAGATTTTCATGCTCTGAATTTTCGCCGCCAATTTGCTACAGACAACGAGAAAATCGTTTACTACCTCGGTCGCATGACCTACGAAAAGGGTGTACCGATATTACTCAATGCCGCACCCAAGATCCTTTTGGAAATGGGAGGTAACGTTAAATTTGTGATCGTTGGTGGTGGTAATACTGATCATCTCAAGCGCCAAGCCTGGGATTTGGGAATTTGGCATCATTGCTATTTTACAGGTTTTCTCTCTGATGATTACCTAGATAAATTCCAAACTGTAGCTGATTGTGCCGTGTTTCCCAGTCTTTACGAACCCTTTGGGATTGTAGCTTTAGAAAGTTTTGCTTCTCGCGTCCCTGTAGTGGTTTCTGATACTGGTGGTTTTCCCGAAGTGGTGCAACATACCAAAACAGGTATTGTTACTTGGGTGAACAATAGCGACTCTTTAGCTTGGGGAATTTTGGAAGTCTTGAAAAATCCAGGTTATCGGCAATGGTTGGTAGATAACGCTTACGAGGATTTAGAGCGACGTTTTAGCTGGCCGAAATTAGCTAGGCAGACTCAAGAAGTATATCAGCGAGTTGTGCAAGAGCGATCGCAAATCACCTGGTAATACCAATTGTCTAAGAGGCTGCTAAGGTGAAAAAATAGTGAAACCCAACAAAGCACAAAAAAATCAGGACTTACGCAAACAATAGCCGAAACCCTAATTTTCAGGTAGGGGCAATTCATGTAGACGCAAAACTGCTACTCTACGAGTTTCCAATGGAGTACCCACAGGGTATTGCCCCTACAGCGTGTACGTTTGCGCAAGGCGCAGTGGCTCCCCAACCTACACTAGTTTTGGTTTTTGGCTTTAACTTAATGGTATTGGACTATAAAAGACACAAGCAATATAGAGATGTTCGCAGATTAGGGCAGAGAATTATTGATTACTCTGGATTATGGCATGAAAAAACAGTACAAGCCCTGTACGCTGGAAATTCTACCCTCTCTAGTGCCAGAGTTAAGATAGTGCGCCTCTAGATTGCACATTTTTTCGTTAAAACTGTCGTTTGTCATTTGTCTTTACAAAGGACTCACCACCAATGGCAATCCTCACGAATAAATAAGCAATTAAAGTGCGTAATAGCCTAGCAATAATTGCAGTTTGCTCCAGAAGCTTAGTATGACAAAGGCATTCCCAAGCATAGCAAGGCGCTTGAAAAGTATAGGAATCAAGTTGTTGAACATGGGAACCTTCCTAATAAACCGTTTTATCGAAAACTGGAAACGCTACTTCCTGGGTGAAACTGATGATGTCCGCCCCTCCCCCTCACCCTCCTTTGATGTCCGTCCTACCTTAGCGGGTCCAGTCCTGAGTTTGGGGGGGGGTGGCCCCGATGTCGATGATGCCATCCAGTGGATGATTAACCAAGTTAGGGGAGGTAATAACTCCACTACCAAGGTTAATGTTGTAGTTCTCCGCACGAATGGTAATCACGATTACAATCGGCTAATTTATGCCATGAAGGGTGTAAACTTTGTGGAAACTCTTCTGATTCGCAATAGAGAAGAAGCAAACAAAGCCGAGATTTTTGAAAAAATCAAAAAAGCTGATGTAGTTTTCTTTGCTGGCGGCGACCAATGTCAATACATCCGCAACTGGAAAGATACCAAGCTTGAAGCTGCTGTTAAGTCAGTTTACCTGAAGGGGGGCGGTGTTGGTGGCACTAGTGCGGGGGCAATGATCCAAAGTGATTGTGTCTATGATGCTTGTGCTTCTTCCGAAAAAGGCATTGAAACTAGAGACGCACTCGAAGATCCTTACCGGGACATCACTTTTACTTACAACTTTTTCAATTGGAGTAATTTGAAGGGAACTATCGTCGATACACATTTCGACAGGCGGGAAAGAATGGGTCGAATTATGACTTTCATTGCCCGTCAAATTAAGGATGGTGTTTCTAGTAGTGTTTTAGGCATAGCGGTTAGTGAAAGTACATCGGTTGTTGTAGATAAAAACGGTCTGGTGAAAGTTATGGGTAGGGGTGCGGCATACTTTGTACTTGGCAATCATATACCGGAAGTATGCGAACCGCGAACGCCTTTGACTTTTTCAAATTACAAAATTTGGAGAGTCCGCAGTGGCGACACCTTTAACTTGAAAAACAGACCAACCTCTGGGTATTATCTCAGGAGTGTCAAGAGGGGACGGATTGATTCAAATCCCTATTGAGTAGGCAATGGGGCATGGGGAATGGGGCATGG
>CAZZZY010000280.1:0-7418 GCA_964658545.1 uncultured Acetobacteraceae bacterium
TTGGGAATTGGGAATTGGGAATTGTCAATAATCAATAGTTCTTCTCCTGCTCCCCTGCCTCCCCTACTCCCTCATCTCTCGACTTCTTGAGAAATAATCATCTCACGAATTGCATAAGCTGTGGCAGGTGCTAGTAAAACGCCGTTGCGATAGTGTCCGGTAGCCAGGAGGATGTTACTAAACCCTGGTAACTTACCAATAACTGGGGCAGGACGACCTTCAGGGCGGGGACGTAACCCCGACCAAGTGCGGAGAGTTGTTGCTGTGGCTAACTCTGGGCAAAATGCGATCGCTTGTTCTCTAACAGATTCCAGCAGTTCTTGATTTGGCGGTATCTCATCGCCATTACTAGGAAATTCCACTGTCGCGCCCACCCAATAATCTCCACCGCCCACAGGAACAATATGCACATCGTTACCCGTTATGGCTGGCTGAAAGTCGGGATTGCCTAATGGATGCCCTACACGCATTTGCAACGCTTGCCCAAGTACAGGGCGGATATCAATTATTTGATTTAATTTTGCTGTCAGTGGTGTTGAACCTAGTCCTGCTGCAACTACAAACCAATCTGCGGCTATTTTTCCTTCTGTAGTCTCAAGTTGAACACCAAATTGGGGAGAAGACTCAGGTGGTGAGGTTTGGGCATCCAAAACAGTCACGCCAAATTTGAAAGTCACACCGTTTTGCTGGGCAGCTTCAACTAAAGCTAATGTGAGGGCAGTTGGATCAAGTTGACGGTCTTGGGGAGAATAGACAGCGCCAGTAATTTTTTCGCGTAGGCGCAGCCCGTCGTAGACATCAACTTGAGGACAAATATTCTGGAGTTTTGCCGTGTCCCATATTTCTAAATGCCAGCCTTGAGAATGGCGAATTTTTACAAGTTTTTCCCATGCTGAAATCTCGTCTAGTGTAGGGGAGGAATCAGACAAAAGCATGAGAATTCCCTGACGATTAAAAGGGATTTTGCGACCTGTTAAAGCTTCTAATTCTGGAATCAAAGTTTCATAGCGTTGGATGCTAGTTTGTCGCATCTGCCAAGCCTTGCCCTTTATTTTTTGGCTGATTACGCCCATCAAAACGCCAAGTGCAGCGCCCGTGGAAGCAAGTGATGGTGGTTGGCGATCGCAAACCGTGATTTTTAGCCCTTTTACTTGACTGAGTTCATAAGCGATCGCAGCCCCAACGACACCACAACCGATAATAACTATATTCATTACTTGTGCTTAAAGAGCTATTAGCCAGAGAATTCATTCCAAGGTGGGTATCAAAGCCAGCAAATAAGCCATCTGTGGCTTAACTTGACACCAATGAGCAGTGCTGTGCCCCTACGACATATCTGGTTCTTCAAAAAATACATATTTTGTATTTCGTGTCAATGCGTAAGTCCTAAATTTTTAAACCGCGTCCATCTTGAAAACTGTAGTTCTTTCCCGATGAAAAGAAAAAACCCTCATCCCCAGCCCCTTCTGCCAAATTTGGGAGAAGGGGAGCCGGAAAGAAGTCCCTCTTCCAAGAAGGGAGAGGGATTTAGAGTGAGGGCAAAAACTATGGTTCTCAACATAGATGAGGTTTAACTCCTAACTATTAATTTTTAACCCTCTTCTTTTTTAGGAAGCAGATCGAGGAATTTGTCAAGGTCTGCGAAAGCAGCTTGGGATTTACTCAAGGCAACTTGAGGATTGCTAGCACTAGTAGCTTTATCAAGCTTAACTAGGTCGTTAAACAAATCTCGCGTTATTTGACGTGCTTTGGGTTGGTCTTTGGGTAGAAGGTTGGGAGTGACATAAGTCAGGTTCAACCTTGCTTCTGTTATGGGGCCATGTATAAAGTTACGCACATTAATCCAATCACCTTGTTGGATCAGGGTTTTCAATTCTTGTGAGCGATCGCGCACAGCCTGAATTTCAGGAACGTATGCCTGAATTCTTTCAAGTTGTGTTGCTGTGTAAGTTGGAGGTGCCACCGCAACACCAGGGCCACCACAACTCATGAGGAATGTGGCCAATAATACTAGAACAAATGAAAAAACCGAGCGTTGACTCGCCATACAATGAACTTAATTGCTTTTTGTTTACCGATTAACAGTGTCATTTTAGATCGTTGCTAGCGCAATTTATTAAGAAGAATTCAGAACTTAGGAGCAAAGCCGGAGACGTTTCCGTTGCTCCGGCCAGAATCCAGTATGAATTATGTATGAGTGGGTGACGAATATTGATTAACTCCTTTTAAGAATTTTTTAAGTATAATTACTTAATAGGTGTTAGCCAATCCCAACAAGAAGCTATTTTTCACATCTGTTAGTAACAACGATTGTTAGGGAAGTCTGATTTAGAGTTGCTAAATCTCAAATGTCTTGATAAGCTGAAACACCAATAATATAAGCCTTCTGGCGGTTTTTCTATCTTCACATCCCCGAATATGCCGACGCAATTATAGGAGTGTTTTTTAGTGAATGCAGCTGAACAGGCAACGAACCTTGAACTCGCCAGCAACATTGCTACGGTGGTTAATTTGTTCAAATTCGAGTTTCCTGATGCCAAATCTGATCTCAAACCCTGGAAAAATGACCCGGAAACCAGGGAGTTAGTCGATCCAGATTCTATAGATATTGGCTTTCACTTTCCTGGTATTAGCAAATCTTGGCGAAGTCGCAGTATTTTAATTCAAATCCGATTTTATCAAGATCCCATCAATAATTCCCGCCGTGCGATCGGTGTGGAGATCGCTGGATTTGATCATCGCGGCGAAGCGTGGCGACTTTCCACGGTAGAAAACTGGAGTATTATCGGCGCATCAACGCCAGCTGATGAAATCGGGGATAAGCTCAAACAGATTTGCCGACAGATTTTAGAAGTTTTTAATAAACAAACTTAACGTTAAAAGAGCGGTTAGAAACCGCGTCTACACAGTCAAAACCCACCCTTGCGGGTTCAAAGCCTCAATTTTTCCTTAGTTCGCAGAGGCGGACGAGAGTTTGTGTAGCCGCGAATTCTATTCGCCCTCTCTTTTGGCTAGTGGTCTATCGCATTAGTTATGAGGGGTTATAAAAGTTTGTAGTAAGCACTTAAGTCAGTAGTCTTGAATTCTCAATCTTTCAACTCTTACCATTACTGAAATTTTCTTTCGCTTCCGGAAACCTCGGAAAATAAAATCACAAATCTAGCGTAAGTCCTAGCTAAAACTCTTTGCCAAAGTCCTTTTTTTGAACATAGACGCAAAGCGGCTTCCCGCAGGGTACCGCCAAGGCGCAGAGGACGCAGAGACAAGAAAGAGATGCTTAACCCAAGCGTATTGATCTATACAAGCTTTTCTAGACTGGCTTTCACCTAATAACTAAGTAAATTGCCCAAATTGCCATTGCTCGTAGGTAAGTGCTAGCGCGGAAAGTACCAGATGCGGTGATAGCTTCAGGAGTACGAAATTGCAGCCCATTGTCGTAAATTTGCTGCACTACAGATTGTGTCAACCTCAAAGCTTCATCCTTCATTCCCATTTGCATCAGAAAAGCTGCCAGTCCAAAGTTTATCCCTGTCCAGACTTCCAAGGGATGGGTAGCTTTGGGGTTTTCTGGTGAACCGTCAGGACGAACACCATTAGCAGCACCAAACTCTCCATTGGAGAATTTCAAAAAGCAAGCATCATAAACAGTTTTCAGGGCAGAAAGGGCCCGATCGCTCGGTACAATATCAGGTAAGTCCAGTAGTCGGGCGTAGAACTGTCCGCACAATTGATCTGCCATCACCACATCGGAACCACTTTCACTATCAAGTTTGTAATATTGCCCATTCCAGAGTTTTTCATTGTAAATAGGGCAAGATTGTTTTAACCAAGCTTCATAGATGGATTTTTGCACCTCTGTGTTCTCTGCGCCTCTGCGGTTTGTTAGCAAAACATCACTGATTGCGATCGCAGCCTCTAACGCCGCTAACCACAACCCCCCACAATAGGCGCTGACACCCTGTAACCGCCAATCATCAAAGGTTTGGTCGGGCGCACCAGAATTTTCGGGAATCCCATCGCCATCAAGGTCAAAGGTTTTTAGGTAGTCGAGGGTTTGAACGATCGCAGGCCAGCAATCTGCCAGGAATTCTACATCGTCAGCACCCGTGAGCAGAAAATCACGGTATACTTGCAAGACAAAATCACTACCCAAATCTTTCCACAAGTTGCAGTCTTGATAGCTGGTGTAATTGGTTTTCTCCCAAACGTGTTCATTGGGTGCGCCTAAATCGTGGGGTGTTGCACCTGCGACTTTACGAACAGCGATCGGGCTTTCTGCCTTAATTGTCATGTAATAGCCAATGATTCGCGGAGTATCATCACCTTGAGGAATTGCCCGTGCAAATGCCCGAATTACCGACTTTTCTAATTCTGGAAACAGCATCAGTAAGGCAAAAGAGCCATACAACCGCACATCTAGACTTTCATACCAGCGGTAATCTAAGCACTCCAGCACCGCAAACTGACCGATGGGGTCAAGTTCTGATGCTGCACTCCAGAGAGTACCGCCGCTAGTGAGGTCATAAAGCTCATTAAATAGAGCCATTTTAAACCAGTTGGGTAAATCTTCGCGGTCGAGAATGGGTTTTTGCCAACTTTGAATTTGCGATCGCCAAGTTTGGTATTCTTGGAGCGCAGTAGATGCGATCGCCCAAGCATTGTTTCCACTTTTATCAAAAAAGTCTGTATATCTGCGATAATAGTTGACTCCAGCCGCAAATTCTGTGATCGGCAAATCCCAAGCGAGGACAAAGGGGATTTCAAGAGTTTCACCTGGTTGGAGAGTGAAACGAAGTGCGATCGCAGCCCCTAATTGCGTATCTTCTGTTATGGGAGTCGTATCTAGATAATTGGGTAAAGAACCATCTTTAGCAAAACTTTGCCACACCTCATCACCCGTACCTTCAGGATTCCATCGGGTGTGGTGAAATACTTCTACCTGGGGATGCTTTAGCGTCGCAATACACCAGGTTCCATCCCCTTCCTGCAAAGGTTCATCACTACCAACCCGACTTAAAAGACAGCCAAACTGTAGTGTATTTTCAACTATTTGGTTATAGTTCCCTTCACTTTCGCCCCAGCGTGGTTGGTATTCGTAAACCGGACTACCATCATCGCGCACCTGGACTTGGGGAGATTTGAGGGCATTTGTAAACCAGCCCACAATATTTTGCCAAGTGAGCATGATGCTGAGAGTAACAGGTATATCTGTGGGGTTGTGGGCATTCCAGAGGAATATTGCCACAGGGTAGCTAGTTTCTTGATAGTTTCCTGCCCAGATTGGGGAAAATTGCTCACAAGTCAACTGTGTTTGAAATACATTTTCATACACGAACCAACTACGTGGGTATAGCGCATGATAATTACCCGTCCCCTCTGTGTCGGGAAGTGTCGGATACCACTGCCAAGCTTTGAGAGTGCCATCATCAGGCCCTTGCGTAGATAAAGCGTAGGCTTGGGAAAACTTGGCATTGGATTCAAACACACTGAATTGACAAGCGGGGATGTTTTTGAAGATATGCTCACCGCCGTCGATGTGCCACAGATTAAAGTCTCCTCGTGAAGAACGACCGATGCAACCTGCACCAAAACCACCTAAAGGCATACCATGCCAAGGGCCATCATCAATATTACTTGCGTAGCGGACGGTATAAGGTTTGTCCCAGCCTAAACCGATAGGACGGCTCCAAGTGCAAGAAGGAATTTTTGTGAAGAGTGGATTTGTCATCGCTTAATGTTACTGCGTGCAGTTATGTCAATGAAGACTAGCGCGATGCGCGATTTTTCTCAAGTGATTAAAGGCTTTTGAATGCGTGAATTTTGAATTGATTCATATGTTCTCTAAATCACCATAAAATAATTAGCGCGGTATTTCTAAGATTGAGGAACATTCAATGACACAATTACAAGGTAAAGTCGCAATTGTCACAGGTGCTTCACGAGGAATTGGCAGAGCGATCGCAATTGAATTAGCCTCACAGGGAGCGATCGCAGTTGTCAATTATGCTAGTTCGAGTGCAGCGGCCGAGGCAGTTGTTAAAGAAATTACAGAAGCGGGAGGTCAGGCGATCGCTATCCAAGCAGACGTTTCTAAAAGCGATCAAGTAGACGCACTAGTTAACGCTGTCACCGAAAAGTTTACCCGTGTGGATATCTTAGTCAACAACGCAGGAATTACCCGCGACACACTGCTTTTGCGTTTGAAGCCAGAAGATTGGCAAGCTGTGATAGACCTTAATCTAACTGGTGTTTTCTTATGTACACGCACCGTCAGTAAAATCATGCTTAAGCAGCGATCGGGACGAATTATCAACATTACCTCCGTTGCTGGGCAAATTGGCAACCCAGGTCAGTCCAACTACAGCGCCGCCAAAGCAGGAGTAATCGGCTTCACCAAAAGCGTTGCCAAAGAACTGGCTACTCGCGGCATCACCGTTAACGCCGTCGCCCCTGGATTTATCGCTACCGATATGACCAGCGATCTCAACAACACCGAAGATATTCTGAAATACATCCCCCTCGGTCGCTTCGGCCAACCCGAAGAAGTCGCTGGCATGGTGCGTTTCCTCGCCGCAGATCCCGCTGCCAACTACATCACCGGACAAGTTTTTAATGTCGATGGCGGTATGGTAATGGCCTAAATACTGCTGAGTAAATAGTCAATAAATAATTGAGGGGTAGAGATTTTTTGTAGTTGGCGCTTTAGCGTTAAAGCACCAACTACAAACTTATCAAAATTGACAGAATAATTATGAAAACAGACTCAATCTTTTATCGTTTATTTCAAACTTTTCCTAGTGCTTTTTTTGAATTAATTAATCTGCAAGCATCAGAAGCAAATGCATATAATTTCGCCTCAGTCGAATTGAAGCAAACAGCTTTTCGGATCGATGGAGTCTTTCTCCCTGTTGCTGACACTAGCAGTAACCCAATTTATTTTGTAGAGGTTCAATTTCAAAAAGATAACGAATTTTACGCTCGTTTATTTTCAGAAATATTTCTCTATTTACGACTTTATGCACACACCACAGATTGGCGAGCAGTAGTTATATTTCCTCGCCGCAGCCTTGAACCAACAAAAGTGCAACCATATCGAGTCTTACTCGAAAGCCAACAAGTAACGCGACTATATCTAAATGAGCTTGGAGAAGTCACTGAACATTCCTTGGGAGTTGGTGTCATCAAATTAGTAGTTGTAAATAAAAAACAAACTCCTCTATTAGCCAAAAATTTGATTACAAAGACACGATTAGAAGTGGTGGATCAAGCACTTCAACAAAAAGTGCTAGATTTAATAGAAACAATAGTAGTATACAAACTACCGCTTATCAGTCGTCAGGAGTTGATAAAAATGTTTGGACTCGATAAATTTGACATCAAAACTACCAGAATTTATGAGGAAATGCGTGATGAAATCA
>CAZZZY010000281.1:0-7416 GCA_964658545.1 uncultured Acetobacteraceae bacterium
CAATTCCGACGCTCGATAGCGTAGCGTTAGCGACGTAGGAGCGTCTGACTCGCTATCACTCACGCGCATTCATCACGACACTGAATTGAGTACAATTTCAGTGTGAGACTTCTGCTGTTTTAGTTAAAATACAACATAAAAATACGAGAAAACGCATTGTGACAGTTGGTGGTGCGGAATGCCAGTATTAAACACCTTAGCTCCTACCGATACATAAGAATATTTCCTTAGTAAATACAAGTGTATTTATACTTAAAAAAATGACGAAAAATGTAGTAACAGTTGAGACTATTAATATCAAAGTTAAGATTACGATTAAGAGTAGATGTCTGCTGAAACCTACCCCCTTTAACTGAATTTTTACCCAGACGTACCTTTTGTTTGGAGTTCTTTATGAAAAATATATTACAAACCTCCATCTCTCAAGAACAGAATTCACATCATAGCTATAGTATTTCGTCTTACAATCGGCTGCTTTTGGTCGTGAAAGATTTGGCTTGTGTGCGGACTATTGAGGAAATTATTGAGATTGTACGTTTGGCTGCGAGGGATCTCACAAATGCTGATGGAGTAACTTTTGTCCTGCGGGATGGTGAATGTTGCCACTATGTCGATGAAAACGCCATCGGGCCACTTTGGAAAGGTATGCGTTTTCCGCTCAAGTCTTGCATCTCCGGTTGGACAATGCTCAATAAACAAGCAGCCGTGATTGAGGACATTTACCAGGATGCTCGGATTCCTCTTGATGCCTATAAAGTGACTTTTGTCAAGAGTTTAGTGATGGTTCCGATACGGATTGCTGATCCACTGGGTGCGATCGGAGCCTACTGGAGTACACCACACCGAGCCACACCTGAAGAGATAGAATTGCTGGAGATTTTGACCGACACTACGGCAGTGGCGATATCGAACGTTCAACTTTTCCAGAAACTTACGAACCAAAACGCCCTGAAAGACAAATTCATTGCGATGCTAGCTCACGAGTTGAGGAATCCTGTTGCTCCCATCTCGAACGGGGTTCAGCTTCTCAAATTGAAGTTGGGCGAGACTGGCGCAGTCGGAGAAACAGTTTTAATGATGCAACAGCAGATTAAGCACCTCTCGAAATTGATCGATGAGCTACTCGACATATCATCCATCACTTACGGGAAGATTTCATTAAAGCTTGAGAAGTTGAATCTGGTAGATTTGGTTCGCCAGAGTCTCAATGACCATGCACAAGCAATAGAGAGATCGAACCTTAGAGTAGTACAAAACCTTCCAGACACGCCCCTGTGGGTTGATGTTGACTCCACCCGCTTCTTTCAAGTCTTTGGCAATCTGCTTGATAACGCCTTAAAGTTTTCAAAGCCAGATGGGACGATTTGGGTGGATCTCTCATTGATTCCAGGTGAGAATGGCTTAGGTAGTGTGGCAGTTTTATCTGTAAGAGTTTCAGGCATAGGGATAGACCCGATAATCTTACCAGAACTCTTCGAGCCATTTACCCAGAGCGATCGCAGCTTAGATCGTTCGAGGGGCGGGCTAGGTTTGGGACTCTCGGTAGTCAAAAGTCTTGTGGAACTTCATGGTGGTAATGTTGAAGCCTCAAGTCGAGGGATCAATTTGGGAGCAGAATTCAAAGTTACTCTCCCTGTATGCGAAGAGATTACAACCTTGGATAACGACCTGGAGATTACAGAGGCAGCTAAAAAATCGTTGAAGATTTTAGTCATCGAAGATAACGATGATTCAGCCATATCATTAAAAGCAGTGCTTGAATACTTCGGACATGAAGTTTCCATTGCCCAAAATGGAATTTTAGGGGTACAAGCGGCAAGAGAGTTGGAGCCTCATGTAATTATTTGTGACATCGGACTTCCAGAAATGGATGGCTTCGCCGTTGCAAAAGAACTGAGTAAAGACTCCAAATTTACTCGCTCAATTATGATTGCGCTCACCGGCTACGGTAGCCAGGAGGATAAGGAACTTGCACTTCAGTCTGGTTTTAAATGCCACTTGACCAAGCCTGTGGACTTTGAAATACTTACCGCAGAAATTGAGCGATACTTTCTCATAAGTGCGTAAGCAAGCTACGCACTTCTCTACGAGACGGTGCGCGTAGCTTGCTTTTGCTCAAATTCGTGGCGATTGCCTAACCCTGTTAATTATTTCACGTCGGTGACGCACCAGCTAAGTTTCAAATTAATCCAGAAATTCCAGATTGTAGCAACTGCGATCGCAATCTAACGGTTAGGAATAAGAAAATTGAAAGCTTTGAACTCTACCACTTATTTTTATGGTATTATATTTGCGTTTATGAAATTTTTTATACAAACTAATACATTGTCACTAAGTAAGATTGAGTATTTTTTTAATTGGAAGTCCCTAACGTTTTGTTCTTTTACTAGAAGTGCTATATTGGCACTTGACCCGACCGAGTACAAACTATGCATAAGCCCACAGGCAAGAGAAGTCGAGGTGTTGTACTCAGTACTACAGGACAGGAAGGGAGAGTGGGCTTATGAACAAAAATACTGGGCAAATTGGTGTTTTTCCCCTGTTTAAAGGCGTACCACTACGTCGCATCCTGGTAGTGTTGTTTCTGCTGCAAATCTTCCTAGCTGTGGGATTTACTGCATACTTATCAATCCACAACGGGCAAAAGGCAGTCAATGAGGTAGCCAGTGAATTGCGTCGTGAAGTCGCCAATCGAGTAGAGGAGAATTTACAGACTTATCTCTCAACCCCGCATCAAATACTGCGCGGTAATCAAAATGTCATTGAGAGCGGCTTGCTGAAGATGGAAAATCTAGCAACCTGGGAGTCATATTTAATAAAGCAGTTAGAAATTTTTCCTGATGCTATCGCTCTAACGGTAAGCAATGAACAGCAAGAACACCTAGCGGTGGAAAAGCTCAACGATCGCCAATTTTGGCTCAGAAAAGCCGATAAGTCAACTGGGTACGACCTCAACACCTACACAATTGACTCTCAAGGTCAACGTACCCAACTACCAGAGGTGATCAAAAACTATGATGCGCGATCGCGTCCTGATTATCAAGCAGCAGTTACCACTAAAAAATTCGGCTTTAGTCAGATTTTTACATCTATCACCGAACCAACGCTTCTGATTAGTGCATCTCAACCTATATATAACTCCCAAGATCAGTTACTCGGAGTTAACAGCACTTTCACTCATATATCACAAATTGGAGATTTGCTGCAAAATATTAAAGTTGGTAAGTCTGGGCAAGTTTTTATTATCGAGCGATCGGGGCTATTAGTAGCAAGTTCCACAACAGAAGAACCATTCCGCCTACAAAATGGTAAACCCATTAGGTTGCCAGCTTCCCAAAGCGGGAATTCTTTTACTCAAGCCAGTGCTAAATATTTAGAAACTAAATTTAGTAACTTTGACCAGATTAAGAGTTTACAGCAATTAAATTTCTCTTTTGACGGCAAACGGCAATTTTTAGACATTAGACCGTTACAAGGCGAACGAAATGTTAATTGGTTGATTGTGGTGGCTGTCCCAGAAGCAGACTTTATGGGACAAATTGAGCGCAACACTCAAACTACAATTTTTCTCTGTCTGGGAGCATTGGGGTTAGCTACTTTACTAGGGATTATCACCGCCCGTTGGATAACTCAGCCAATTCTCTACTTCAGCACGGCGACAAAAGATTTAGCCGATTTCACCAATGGCGAAGACTCAGCGGTGATAGTACAAGGCATTAAAGAATTAGAGGTGCTGAGTGGATCTTTCAATGAGATGATGCAGCAGTTACGCAAAACCTTGATTGCACAGACTACTAAAAATGAAGAGTTAGAATTGCAAGTTAAACAGCGAACTCAAGAATTACAGCAAGAGATTCAAGAACGTATTAACAGTGAGCAAAAACTGGTTCAGCATAATCGGGCGTTAGCAGAACTGGCAAATCATAGGGCGATTTCAGAAGGAAATCTAGAAACAGCATTCAAAGTCATTACCGAGAAAGCCGCGAATGCTTTAGAAGTAGAGCAAGTAAGTGTGTGGTTATTCAATAGCGATGCCGACGGTGGACTGCGCCAACGCACCAAACTACAATGTCTAAGTATCTATGAACGTAGCAATCAAAAACATTCAGTCCGTGGAGAACGCAACCTTGCAGATTATCCTATCTACTTTAAATCCCTGACATCTTCCCGAATCATTGTTGTTACCGACACTCGCACCGATCTACGGATACAAGAATTATGGGATGAACTGTTAGAACCAAAAAATATTGTATCCCTAATTAATACCTCCATTTGGGTCGGGGGCGAAGTGGTGGGAACAGTATTGTATGAGCAGATAGATACTCCTTCGGTATGGGAATTGAGCGAGCAAAACTTTGTTAGTTCAATAGCTGAATTTGTCGCTCTGACTTTAGAAGTATGCGATCGCAAAAATGCAGAATCCGCTCTGCGTGAGGCTAAAGAAGCTGCCGAAGTAGCAAATCGTGCCAAAAAAACCTTTTTAGGAAATATGAGCTATGAACTGAGGACTCCCTTAAGCTCCATTCTTGAGATTGTAGAAGCACTCCAAAAGGAAGTGTACGGTACTGTGACCGAAGAACAGCGCCAGTTCTTAAATACTCTCGAATCTAGTGGTAGGAATTTACTAGAGTTGATTAACCAAATCCTTGAGCTTACCGACATCGAATCCAGCAAGATAGAACTGCAACTAGCTGCTACTTCGATTCAAGGATTATGTGACTCTAGTCTCAGTTTTGTCAAAAATTTAGCGTTACAGAAAAATATCCAACTGAGTGGACAAATTCCTGAAGAACTCGAACCTATCCAAATTGATGAGCGCCGCATCCGCCAGGTATTTATCAACCTGTTGAGCAATGCTATCAAATTTACTCACGACGGAGGCAAAGTTTGGATTGAAGTTCAGCCAAATTCCACAAATGAATATATCTTTTTTAGTGTGGTAGATACAGGTATTGGTATGCTTTCCGATGACCTTTTCCAGTTATTTCAACCTTTTATGCAAGTTGAAAATCCCTCTACCCGTCGTTCCGCAGGCACTGGTTTAGGATTAGTGATGGTGAAAAAAATTGTCGAGTTACACGGTGGTACTGTCCATGCCGAAAGTCAGTTAGGAAAAGGCAGCCGATTTACAGTCAAACTTCCGTGGAAAAAGGTTGGAGAGTAAGAAGTAAAACAATTTTGGATTTTAGATTTGCGATCGCGTAGCCTTAGCGACGGAGGAGCGTCTTTTGCATTGACTGCGCCGCGCCCACTCTTGGGACGCAGCTTGAGGATTTTAAATTGACGTAAGCGTTACGTAAAGCCTTTTACATAGTTTGGTTTTTTCGTGCCTACCTACTTATACCGTACTTTGAAAAGAGCCGCACCCATTTGATTTCTGAACAAAATTAGGTATTGTAGGGTGTGTTAGAACGAAGTTCGTAACGCACCATTATCAAGGAGTTGCTCTCTATTGCTATCGTCTAGAATTTGTGCGGGAACCTAATAGACCTTGACTACATTGTATACAATTGTAATATATAAATTCCAAGTTTACGATCGCGCTCTTGGACGGTGTGCATCATGGCCAAATTTCAAGATATTGTCAATTACTTTCGCTCTGACTGGAAACTGAGTCTTTTCAGTATTACAGCATCTAGCATTTACGTAGTTATTGACTTAGTTGTACCTTATGTGATCGGGCAGATTTTAAACGTTTTGTCTGCTCAACCTTTGGATAAACCAGTTCAAAGTGCGATCGCAACTTTTTCATATCTCACTAATTACCCAGTTAATAAACCCCTATCTTTGGGTGTATTACTGGGTTTAATTTTCGTTGTCACTGTAGTCAAAGCGCCAACACAGCCTTGGTTAACCCATTGGTTTAATTGGGATATAACCTTAAGGATACGTCGCCAGAAAGCCCAAACGGCCATAGAAAAAATTCTCACTCTTCCACTAGAATTTTATGATGAAAATAACCCCGGCCGCATTGCTGGAAGAATAGCTAGAGGCATTTCTAACCACACTTATACTTACCCTGAAGTTGCTGGACAGTTGATTCCTAAACTAGTTCGTGTGCTGGCAATTTTCATGTTTATTTTGGTGATTGAGTGGCGAATTGCAATTTTGTATCTGATTTCTTTTGTAGTTATTCTTAGCTTTAGCTTGAAGGATTTACAACGACTGGTTTGGCATGAAACTATTGTTGATAAATATGCAGAAGATACGGAAAGCCGTAATTCTGAACTGATCACCAACATCAAAACGGTAAAAGCATTTGCTACAGAAGCTAATGAACTAAAACGGCAAAAGCAACGTTTGGATCGTGAACTAACGGTGGTTGATTATCGCATTCACAAAGGTTATACAAAACTGGCTACTTGGCAAAGGACTGTAATTCAGTTTTGCGTGTTTTCAATCCTGGGTTTGACTTTAGCAGCAACAGCAGATGGAAGAATTTCTCTCGGTCACTTTGTCATGACCTTAACTCTTTCTAGCATGGCATATTCCGAGTTGGAACCTATTAGCAACTTGGGAGAAGTTTTTGCCCGTCGTTATTCTTCGATGATCCGGTTTCACGAATTTCTCCAAGAGCCAACTCCATTTGATTCAGCTACTCTTTTAGAAGAGAGTAGCCAGACAGAATCACCTTATAAATTTACAGGAAAAGTTGAGTTATCCCACATCAGTTTTGGATATGATGCCAACCGTCAAGTTTTGCAAGATATTAACTTGTTGATTGAGCCATATCAAACAGTGGCATTAGTGGGGCGTTCTGGTTCTGGTAAGTCTACTTTAGTGAAATTGCTATTGCGATATTTTGAACCTCAAGAAGGTCAAATTCTGATTGATGGTCAGGATATTCGCACTTTGAATGTGGGTAAGTATAGACGAAGGTTAGCGATCGTTCACCAAGAAGTAGACATTTTCAACGGTACCATATTGGATAACCTCACCTATGGCAGGCGGGATGCCAGTTTGGAGCAAGTTAAGGAAGCTTGTATAATTGCCAGAGTCGATGAAGTAGTGCAGCACTTACCCCAAGGTTATTACACCGTCGTGGGTGAACGAGGTGTCAGGTTATCTGGTGGACAAAGACAACGCTTGGGAATTGCTAGGGCGTTGCTAGTGGAACCAGACGTGCTGATTTTTGACGAAGCCACCTCTAGTTTAGATTATGAGTCTGAGCGTTCAATTCAGCTAGCGATGCGATCGATTCGGGGTACTTGCACCACCATTGTGATTGCCCACCGTTTAAGCACAGTGCGAGAAGCAGATAAAATTGTAGTTCTGGAGCAAGGAAAGATTGTAGAAGTGGGTAGCCACGATGAACTCTTGCGTCACGAAGGCATTTATCGCCGCTTGCACTCTCTGCAAGAAACAGGAGAACTCCTGGGTTAACGTGAGTTCGACGGCTTATGTCGTAAGCGCCTC
>CAZZZY010000282.1:0-7400 GCA_964658545.1 uncultured Acetobacteraceae bacterium
ACAAGAACAGTTACGACAACAACAACTCAGACAACAAAAGAACAGCCTGTGAAATGCTGAAAATTTTTGATAATTAACTTGATGATTAAAAATTGGAGAAAACATTCTCCAATTTTTAATTTTGTTATCTAGCGCTGTGCAGAAATTCCGGGAGCATAAGCCTCTATGACTTTACCAGTGCGAGTGCAACTAATCATCAAGTAATCACAACTAGCGCATTGTGTTCGAGTTAATTGACTATCAGAAATATAATAGCGTTCTGCTTGGCAGCCGCAATTTGGGCAGTAAATTTTTTGTACTGTCTGCATTTTAAAACCCCTGGTTGTAACTATTTTTTATTTGAGAAAACTGCCAGTTAAAGTAGCAAAATTTTGGTTTGACCCAACTTAACAAACGACCTTAATATTGGCTGATTATTTTAAACAAAATTTCAGGTTTGAAAAATTCTTGATATCTTTGTGTATTATCTTAGAATTTAAGTGAACTTACCCTCCTACTTTAGACACATAAATTATTTTTTAATTAAATACTGCTTAGAAATTTACTGATCCCTATTACGAATACCTTGAGAGAGCCTTATTTATAGTCATTTCAGACGAATAAAAAAAGCCGTTCTTGTATTCAAAAATTAAATTGCAGAAATTACTGTATATTTAGTAACAAAATCTCTATCTTAAGATTTAGTTAATATTTGCTAGCAAGATTTATGGCGATACTTGCGGAAACCTCTGTGCGATCGCATTCCTTAACGCAGAAATTTACTGATAAATAAAAATTAATTACGAACAAATATCACAATACAAAATTATTACTTCGGGGATCTAATAGGCAGAAGAAGTTACTAGAGGCTTAACCGATGTGTCTCCCATGACAAAGTAAAAAAAATATCATAAAAGCATCGCAATTTCTCTTATAGAAAAAAAGCAGATGCGTGTTAGTGTTTGAATCTCATCGTCTTTCCTTCACGTCTTTCCCTATGCATCTGCACTATTTACACCCCCAACACCTTGAAGAATTAGTCAAGAGTAGTGGTATAGACTTACACCTAGTGCAACTCAATTTTAGGTCGCTCCAAGGTATAACTGCTTATGAGTACCTATTGATTTCTGAGCTACTCCCCCGCACCAATACCGGAATGGTGAAAGCTGGATGGTTGCAGCGTTATGCTCATATTACTGAAGGTGGTTGGTGGTGTTCGGGGCTAGATCCTTTGAATAATTGGCAAATAATGGAATGGGGATGCTTTAAGCCGAACCAACCCCGACAGAATCATAATGGTAAGTCTATCAAATACGAGCATCCCCCCAGCACGCCAACGCGGGTATTTTGTTTGCGGGTAACGCTGCAAGTATGGCAGCAAGTTGCTGAACGTTATAACCTGATTATGCCTGACAATATCACCATTACTGCTGATGGTGAAGCTAGAGGCTTTTGGCAATGGGTGATACAACAGAATATTCCCCTCATTCTCTGCGAGGGTGTGAAGAAAGCAGCAACGCTGTTGACACAAGGATATGCAGCTATTGCTATTCCTGGAATTACCAGTGGTTATCGGGTTGTTAAAGACGAATTTGGCAAAGTTATCCGTCGTCAGTTGATTCCTGACTTAGCAGCATTTGCGATTACAAAGCGTAGCTTTTATATTTGCTTTGATTTTGAAACTCAACCTAAAACAATTGCTGCTGTAAATAATGCTATTTCTCAACTTGGTTGTTTATTTCAACAAGAAAATTGCCCTGTTAAAATTATCGAACTTCCAGGAATAGAAAAAGGAGTTGATGAATTTATCGTTGCGAAAGGTGCAAATAGTTTCGAGAAAGTTTATCGCCAAAGTGTTGATTTAGAAATTTATCTTGCTCAAACTAAACCCCACACTGAGCTAACGATTCCTGCTGCTCTCACCTTGAATCGCCCTTATATAGGTGAAATCCCTTTCCCAACTTCTGGATTAGTAGGAGTCAAGTCTCCAAAAGGAACAGGTAAAACTACAGCACTGCAAGCCGTTGTTCAGCAAGCAAAAATTATAAATCAACCCGTTTTATTAATTACTCACAGAATTATACTAGGAAGATTTTTGTGTGAAAAAATTGGTATTCAATGGGGAAGGCATAAGGAAGATGGAGATAAAATGATTAATAAAACACTTCCTCCTGCTCCTCCTATCCTCCGCTCACTCTCTCCACAGCAATCTCTTGGATTGTGCGTTGATTCGATTTGGAAACTTAACCCTGAAAATTGGCACGGGGCAATAGTAATTTTAGATGAAGTAGAACAATCTTTGTGGCATCTATTAAACAGTAATACTTGTAAACACAAGCGTGTAAAAATATTAAGATTATTCCAGCAACTAATTTCCACAGTTTTAACAACTGGGGGGTTAGTAATTGCCCAGGATGCTGATTTATCAGATGTATCACTTGAATATTTACAGGGATTAGCAGGAATTAAATTAACACCTTGGGTAGTTCTCAACCAATGGAAACCTCAGCAGGGTTGGGATATAACTTTTTATGATTCGCCGAACCCAACACCGCTAATTCATCAACTGGAATTAGATTTACTTGCTGGGCGTAAATGTTATGTTACTACCGATAGTCGCGCTGGACGTTACAGTTGTGAAACAATCGAACGTTATCTCAAAGAACGCTTACAAAAATTGCGACGGCAATTTCCCAAAACCTTGGTAGTTAGTAGCCACACTACAAACACACCTGGGCACGCAGCCGTTGATTTTATCGCAGCAATCAATCAAAAAATCTCTGAATATGACGGCGTTTTTGTTACCCCTAGCCTTGGTACGGGAATTAGTATTGATGTGCAACATTTCGACCGAGTTTATGGCATTTTTCAAGGGGTAATTCCTGACTCAGAAGCAAGACAAGCATTAGCAAGAGTGCGGGATGATGTACCGCGTGTTGTCTGGTGCGCTAAACGAGGTATTGGCTTAATTGGTAGTGGTAGTACAAATTATCGCTTGCTATCTGATTGGTATCAGGAAAATCAAAAAGAAAACTTAGCTTTGCTTAGTCCATTACATAAAATAGATGTGGATTTACCTTTAGTTCATGACCCGATTCATTTGCGAACTTGGTCCAAATTATCTGCACGGGTAAATGCTTCTATCCGTCTTTACCGTCAATCGATGCAAGATGGTTTAGTTGCTGATGGGCATAAAATAAAAATACGGAGTAATGCTGTTCATAATAATATTATTCGAGATTTACGCCTGGCATTTTTGGCAACTGATGCTGATGATTTAGCTACCCGGAGAAGATTAATTTTAGAAATTGTCCAAGTTCAAAAAGATTGGGCACAAGGCCGTCAAAAAGCGAAAGAAATTAAACGCAAAATTAAGGATATTAAACAGCAAAATCAACTATTGTTAGCGACTGCTGTAGCTAATGCTAAAGATATCGATTATATAGAATATGAACAGTTATTAGTCAAGCATTCTCGGACTGATGGAGAACGTAATCAAATCAATAAATATGTTCTCAGACAAAGATATGGTGGAGAAGTTACTCCTTGGCTGAAATTGCAGGATGATCAAGGATATTATCGTCAACTGTTAATTCATTATTATCTAACTCACGAAAGCGAGTATTTTCATGTCAGAGACCAGCAAGAATGGCATCAGCAATTGTCTTGGGGTGAAGGGAAAGTTTTTCTACCAGATTTGAAAACTTATACACTCAAAGTTGAAGCGATGAGAGCATTGGGAATGCTTCAGTTTCTCGAAGCAGAACAAGAGTTTACCGAGAGTAATCCAGATTTGATCATGCTGAAAAATGTTGTTTTTCAGCATAGTAAGCATATTAAAAGAGCGCTTGGTATTAACTTAGTCGGGGAGAAAGAACAGGTTTCGGCAATAAAAATACTCAGCCGACTGTTAAATTTGTTGGGTTTGAAACTAAAGCGGGTAAATGAAGTTTATCAAATCGACCGAGAAACACTTTATGATGGCAGGGAGGGAATATTTGCAGTTTGGCATCAACGAGATGAGTTGATGCTGGCTCATATTAAGAGTGTTGGCTATGAGTTTCCTGATTATTCTTCAGACTGGAAGTTTGAAATTATCCAAACTAAGCCTTATGCCTCAATAGTCAAGGAAGAGACAGCTATCTCTGGGTGACAGCTAACACGAAGCGAAACGGTGGTCTTTAGATCGCCGAGTCTGTAACTATCCCAACTAAACTTCTTTAACTCTTGTACTAGATGTTTAATAGTTTGGTTCTAAGCTACGCATTCTCTGTTAGGTCTTTAAATTCTTGCTCTAAATGGACTACGCAACATACTTAGTACAGCATTTCATTAATTCGTAGCGAATTCTCCGCTTACCTTTGCGCGACGGCAGTCGCTACAACGGGGAGACAGCGCGGTTTTCTCCCAAAGGGAGAGGCTAACGCCAACTCTTGGAGACACTACGTGAACGCGGAGCGTCTCCAAGAGTTGGGGGTTTCCCCCCATGAGCGACTGCCGTGGGAACCCCCCTCCGGGTTCGCCAGTCACCTACGGCGGGAAACCCGCCTACAGCGCTGGACTCACCGCAACGCGCTGCCTCCCCTTTGCGTTTAAATTTCAAGCCTAAATTCGCCACGATTTTACGCAAAGCTGTACTTAGTCTGCTCAAATGGGCTTTTTCAAGCCCCCACACCTAGAGGTGAGGTTTATGACCATTGCTATGAGAGTTTGATGGGCCTCTTCAGACGTTGTTAACGCGGGTTGAATTTGCTAATTTTCTTGCTTACCAGTAAAGACTATACGTAATTACCCTATCTTCATCATAAATATATTTTATTTCTGGGATAATAATTAAATTAAAATAAAACTTATTCAGTATTTTTACCTTCCATTACGGAAGCGAGACAGCTTAAACTGTAGCAGAAGTATTAGCCAAACTATTGAAGCTAAGAGACAGTAAACTACCCACCACCAATTGCTAAGAGCAATATGGTGGGGGCTTTAAAAGCCCAGAGTTTACCCGACTAAGTACCTTGAGTACTACGATTTTCAGGTCATCTCACCTACAAATACGCAGCCAGTTTGTAGCTCTGAGGTCAACGATTAAACAAGCATATTGGGTTGAAGCTAGTGTCGTTGGCGTAAAAAGCCTTTTAATCATTGTCCAGGCTAACTTTACCCGAAAGGAGGGACTTCGTGTCCAAAATATTTGTCATTGACCAAAACAAACGTCCATTAGATCCAATTCATCCAGCACAGGCACGAGAGTTATTAAGAAACAAAAAAGCAGCAATTTATAGACAGTTTCCATTCACTCTAATCCTTAAAGAGTCTCACCCAGATTCACCAGTATCACTTCTAAGGTTAAAGATTGACCCAGGTGCAAAGCATACAGGAATTGCATTAGTCAACGATACAACTGGAGAGGTTGTATTTGCGGCTGAATTAAAGCATAGAGGTTTTGCAATCAGAGATGCTTTACTTTCTAGAAGACAACTAAGGCGGGGTAGAAGAAACCGCAAAACTAGATACCGTAAGCCTTGGTTTTTGAATAGAACCCGTCCACCGGGATGGCTAGCACCAAGTTTACAAAGTCGTGTTGACAATATCAAAACTTGGGTTGAGAAGCTACGTAAATTCGCGCCAATTACAGCAATTAGTAAAGAGCTAGTACGCTTTGATATGCAATTAATGCGTAAACCAAACATTCAAGGTAAAGAATACCAGCAAGGGACATTAGCTGGTTACGAAACTAGAGAATTTCTATTAGAAAAGTGGGGCAGACAATGCGCTTACTGCGGGGTAAAGGACGTTCCACTTCAGATAGAGTATATTCACCCAAGAGCAAAAGGAGGCTCTAACTCGATATCAAATCTTACTTTAAGTTGCGAAAAATGCAATACGAAAAAAGGGACTAGAGACATTAAAGACTTTCTTAAAAAAGACCCGTCCCAGTTAGAAAAAATACTTAAACAGGCTAAAAAACCTCTCTCCTATGCAGCCGCAGTAAACACAACTCGTTTTGCATTGTTAGAAGTTCTCAAAACAACTGGATTGCCAGTAGAAACAGGTTCCGGCGGTAACACAAAGTTTAATCGCGGTCAACAGAATTTAGCTAAAACCCACTGGTTAGATGCGGCTTGTGTTGGTAAATCAACTCCTAAATTGATTATTAAAGGCGTTAAACCATTGTTGATTGCAGCTAATGGGCATGGTTCTAGACAGTCGTGTAGAACCGATAAGTTCGGTTTTCCAAATCGACACGTACCTAGAGAGAAAATACATTTCGGCTTTCAAACTGGCGACATTGTTAGAGCAATAGTTACTACAGGTAAAAAACTCGGTAACTATGTTGGAAAAGTGGCTATTCGTTCATCAGGTAGTTTCAATATTTCAACCAAGAACGGATTGATTCAAGGAATATCTCACAAATTTTGTAAACGTATTCATGCAAAGGATGGTTATTCGTATGCTACTTTTACCCAAGAAATTGGGAATTACTCAACTATCTCCTGATTTGTTTGTGCTAGCGCACAAACAAATCAGGAGATGTTTCGTAATTCCCCCTCCATTCCTGAGCCAGCGCGTTGGGCGGCTCTGCCGACTTGTAGCGACTGGCGTCCCGCCACTGATTCGGATTACCGAATACAGTGGGGCTCTCCTGGAGGTTTTAGATGAGCGAAACTAGCCCCAGACGAATTGTAATTGGGGATGTGCATGGCAACTATGAAGGTTTGATGACATTGCTGGAGGCGATCGCCCCCATATCAGATGATCAAATCTATTTTTTGGGAGACTTAATTGATCGCGGGCCTCATAGCTCACAAGTAGTTAATTTTGTCAAACGACATAATTACCCATGTTTGCTGGGAAATCATGAGCAGATGTTATTAAACATTCTGACCAATGAAAGAACTTCCTCCCCAACGATGCAAGCATGGTTATATAGTGGGGGGCAAGCAACCGTAGCCAGCTATCACGAAGCTACAATTCCTGATGACCATCTAGATTGGTTCAAGAGTTTGCCTACATATCTCGACTTAGGGGATATTTGGTTAACTCATGCTGGTGTTGACCCTTCCAAGTTGGTGACAGAACAAACTGCTGATCAACTTTGCTGGATACGAGAGGAATTTCACAGCATTGAAAAACCCTACTTTCCAGATAAATTAATTATCATCGGTCACACCATTACCTTTACTCTGCCGGGTGTTTCTCCTGGTAAATTGGCACAAGGACAAGGATGGCTAGACATAGATACTGGCGCTTATCATCCCCGGAGTGGCTGGTTGACTGGACTGGATATCACAAATCACTTGGTTTATCAAGTTAACATTTTTAAAAACTATATCCGTACCCTTCCTTTAGAAGAAGTTGTAATTACTATTGATCCAACCAAAATCAAAGTCGATCGCCGTAATAAGAATTGAGAAATATTC
>CAZZZY010000283.1:0-7371 GCA_964658545.1 uncultured Acetobacteraceae bacterium
TGCTTCCCCTGCTTCCCCTGCTCCCTTATCTCCCTACTCCCCACTCCCTACCCAATACCTTTGGCGATAAAAAAGGCTTCAGCAATGGGCCCCAATGCCAGCACTGGGAAGAATGTGAGTGCGCCCAAGATTAAGATCACGCCTGCGGTAACGCCTGTAAATAGTCCGGTATCGGTTCGCAATGTCCCAGCGGTGTAGGGAACAGCTTGCTTGCGAGACATACTATCTGCTAATAACAGCAAACATAAAATTGGGATATAGCGTCCAGCTATTAAACTGAAGCAGGTACTCAAGTTCCACCACAAAGCGGTTACAGTTGTTTTTGTACCTGTGGCGATCGCTAACGGAGAAGGTTGTGAATCTCCTAAACCTTCAAACCCTGAGCCGTTGTTCGCAGCTGCTGAGGCATATTCGTAAATCACCTGAGAAAATCCATGAAAGCCGGGATTGCTAATCCCTGCCAATTGGTCAGGAAAGGCTAAGGCGATTCCCCCCGGAATTAAAATGGCGATGGGGTGAACTAGCAAAATCAGGAAGCTAGCAAGCACGACTTCACGCTTTTCAATCTTGCGTCCCAGAAATTCTGGCGTGCGTCCCACCATCAAACCTGTGACGAATACTGCCAGAATGCTATAGGCAAACAAGTAGGCTGTTCCTGTACCCTGTCCACCCCAGATGATTTGCAGGAACATATTAGAAAGAAAAATAAAACCGCCGGCGGGCATGAAGGAGTCGTGGAAACTGTTGACTGCTCCACACATGGTTCCAGTTGTACTGACTGCAAATAATACCGATTCTGCCCAACCAAACCGGACTTCTTTCCCCTCTAAGTTCGGTTGTTGACTGCCCAAAAGTGCATTTACAGCCGAATTCCCGTTGTATTCCCCAATAGCGGCGACAATCAGAAATCCTAGAAAAATTACACCGATCATGCCGTAGAGTAACCAGGCTTGTTTGGCGTTATTGGCAAACAAACCGTATGTATAAATCAGGGACGTGGGAATAGAAAGCATTGCCACGATCTGAATTAAGTTAGTAAATCCACTGGGATTTTCAAAGGGGTGTGCTGAGTTACTGGAGAAAAAGCCGCCGCCGTTTTCCCCTAATTGCTTGATAATTTCAAAGTGGGCAACAGGGCCACGAGCGATCGCCTGACTAACATTCGGATCTTCCAAGGTCGGAAATACAGCTACACCCGCCAGGGTTTCTGGAACACCAGCAGCCATCAAGACAATCCCACCCACAATACAAATAGGTAGCAAAATTCGGGTAATCGAGCGAATTATATCTACATAAAAGTTGCCTAACGATCTACCAGTCAATCCCCGAATAAAAGCAATTCCTACCGCCAAACCAGTTGCAGCAGAAGTGAACATATGATAACCAAGTCCCCACATTTGACTGGCATAGCTCAGGTAGTTTTCACCAGAATAATGCTGCTGGTTGGTATTAGTAATAAAGGAAATGGTAGTATGCAACGTTGTGTCCCAAGTTGGGGCATTTATCCCCGTGGGATTGAGGGGCAACCATCCCTGATTCATGATGATAAAGAAAAGCAACAATCCCATTACTACATTGCTGTAGACGATTGCCCGCCCATACTGCCAGCCCGTCATGTTTTCTTTGTTTGGAACGCCAAGCAAGGCGTAAAGCAGTCGCTCAACCGGATTCAAAACTGGGTCGAGAAAAGTACTTTCTTCTAGGTAGACACGCGCCATGTAGCGCCCAAAAAATGGAGTGATCACTACTATAATTAGTAGTGTTAATGCAATTTGAATCCATCCTTGTAGCATTGGATTATTTCAACTCCGACATAAATAAATTTCAGATAAATATCAGGAATTTTCTGTACCCGAATCAGATCAAATAATCAATTAATTATATTGGCATTATTATTAGCTAACCTATAACTATGCGCTTTATCAGTCAATCATCCAGCTTTTTGTGAAGGAATACAAGGTATAAACTAATATTTAAACTAGTCTACACAAAATATATATTTATATATATACAATTATTCCAAACGTTTATCTCGATATATATCTGTAAATATAGAAAGACACGTAAGGGCTAAACAAACAGCTATGGCAATACTGCGTAGGTTTTGCCTAAAAAATAAAAATGTGTAGGTTGGGTTTCGTTCCTCCTGACTTTTCACGGTATCTGGAAAACCTCTCTCCTAGAAGGCTACCGTGTACACAAGTCGAAAAATCCTCTACCCACATTTTTGTCAGAGTGAAACTGTCACGCAGACAGGCAATCCCGCCCCGAACTGAAGTTCAGGGCTATGAGACTCGGAATTCATTCCGAGGCGGATAGAAACGCAGTGCGATATTTATTAATAAAGACATGGTTTCGGCAAAACTTATGTGTACACCGTAGCCTAGAAGGAGAGATACTTTGAATTTTCCCCCTTAGAGCATCGGGAAGGGGGTTAGGGGGTTAGGTTTTTCATGGGCTTTTCCATAAAACCTGAATATTCAAAACCTACGCAGTATTTCCCCATGCCCCATTCCCCATGCCCGTGGAGTTTTTTATAACTGATTTTGGCGACAAATTCCAAACGCTGAAGTGTAGGCGTGTAGGAAGGTTCTGCCACCAACAGGGCCGATTTCACCACCGCAGAAAAAGCCACCTACAGGAATATCGCTGAGGTAGCGCCGAAATAGTTCAGAATCGAAATTGGGTTTACCATAGAGTCCTTCGCCTCGCCCCACACAGGAAAACATTAAGGCAGCTACGGCAGAGGGTTCAGATTCTCGTTGGTGTTGATAACTTTGGAGGAGTAATTCTAGGTCTTCAGCCGAGGCTTGGGCATCACGTAGGTGGAATTGTAGCCTTTGACCAGGACGGACACGATCGCCAATTGCGATCGCTCCAGCTGTTGGATCAACCCCAAGAATACCACGAATTAAAAAGTCTCCCTGCTGCAAAGCCAGCTTAAATTCATCCATTGCTACACCAACAAACAGAGAGTGCTGTGCTAAAGTCCGTTCGTGTTCGCTGAGACTGGCAATCAAATCTCGCAACACTACTAAAGGCACTTGCTCATCTAACTCTAAGATGATATTGCGATCGGCTTTTGTAACTTGCAATGGTTTGCCAATTGGTCGGCATCCTTGGGCTACAATCGTTTCTAAAACAATATTGCCAGTCAAAGCTATACCAACAGTGCCCTCACGATACAGGCTTTGACACTCCTCGCCGTCAGTCTCATTACAAAATAGGGCAACACGACCACCCATACCTCCACCACTAGCTTGTCCCCCCACTATCACCGATCCTGGATAAGCAAAATCCAACCCCTGCAACAAATTGTTGACTCCAGAGGCGAAGGAACTAGATAGTAAGATGAACTGGGGTGTCGGTGATGCTGGCACACCGATCAAATCAACCCAAGCATCTGGTGAACTGTCCAAGTCAGGTAATTCTTCAGCAACAACATGAAAGACTTGAACCTTCACCCCTGGAAGATGTGCTAAAGTCAAGCTGATAGCTGGTTCAGTTTCCAGTTCTTGGATTTCTCCGTTAACTGTCGTCCCAATTACACCTCCACCACTACAGCCAATTAACACTGGCACAGAAAGTTTTTCAGCTAACAAGGGTAACAGTCGGGAATACTCACTCGTAAAAGCAGACGAAATGAATACCAGTCCTAGATCCGCAGGTGCTGTTAACGATGAGACAGCTCGTTCCACCACATCTGTAACGGCGGCTTCTAAAGAATGACGGGTTGATAGGGCGTTTGCCCACTGCATTTGGTCTGCCATTAGTTTTGAGCTTCTTTCTCTTTTTAGGCTAGTAGGTTTTGATTTTTTATTTTGGGAAGAATTGCATCTTGCAATAATTGATGCCAACCCTTTGTCTCCTCCATTCCAAGAAGCTGGGGTTGTCATTCCCTAATAGATGCATCTAAATATATTGTATGATTGTTTATCTATGGTACTGATTCCACAAAATCTTAAAAAATAAAGATGAATGCATTATAGATGCGGCAGTTTACTATATTGGTTATAAATCAATAGGCTAAAGTACTAACTTATTAGCTGAATGGTTAGAATAGTTAGTAATCAAGCTAAAATCTGCCATTTCTGAACTTTTTCTATACTAGTATTAACAACACACAACGAGACTAAAGCAATGACTAACATCCAAGAAACAGCAAAGAGCGACATCCAAGAAAAAATTCAAGAAGAAGTAGAACAAGCGCGTACTGTCTGTGATATTAACGGTAGCAGTTCGCCAGAGTGTGCTGCTGCTTGGGATGCGGTAGAAGAATTGCAAGCCGAAGCTTCCCACAAGCGCCAAAGCAAGCCCAAAAACTCTTTAGAACAGTATTGTGATGACAACCCAGATGCAATTGAATGCCGAGTTTACGACGACTAGAAATTTAGAGCAGTGAATTTTCTATTCGTTTTTCAACAAGCAACCAGGATTTCTTTACTGAGATTTTGCACTTTTACCTCACTCCCGTCTAAAATCGTACTCTCCCTCTTTCATCATTTTCCCTAACGGGCAAAAAATTGGTGAAATGTCTGGAGTTACAGATATGTGAGCGTTAAAATTTGAGAGTTTTTATCTTCAAAGTAAACCTTTATACCCAAAAAATTTGGGTTTTGGTTCGGGAGTACAAAGTATATAGCCACTGGGTGGGTTTTTAAAAGGCTCCCTGACGCTACTACAGATAGGTGCAAAATCTAAGTTGAGGATCTTTGAGTTGCTTGTTTTTTTGCCAAATAGAGAGATTGTAGAAAGTTAATTAAATAACTTAACATCTAATTACTTAACCTTTTCCAAAAATCTTTGCAATAAATGAATTGGCTGTAGGGGCGTGCATTTGTATGCCCCTATAAACATATTTATAGTATAAATTGCGTGAAATGGTATAAGTTGGGTAGTCACTTACTTGCATAAAGAAGTTAGAGCGCAGTCTTGAGGCTAGATTTTGTGCTTTGATTAAACTGTTATGTAATATGGATAGACTGCTATAGCGGTTCCCATTTAGATTGCGGTACAACATTACATCGTTTGGTGTAGGGGTGTAGGGGCACTGCCGTGCCGTGCCCCTACGGGTGTACTTCACTCAAGCGAAAAACGCTATAGCTAGCTAATAGCTTACAGGATTGTCAGTTATGGATACTTGTTCTTAGTTAGAAATGTTTTATTTATCGTTTGAGAAAAACTATGGACTATGATATTTGGTTTCGCCCTTTCGTCTGGATTGATTACCGACTAGCAGTATTATTCCTGGTAATTATTCCGCTAATTCTTCTGATTTGGGCATTTGTGCAAAAAGCGGAAGCCATACAACGCTTATTGACTATATACTGGCGAATATCAAGCCTGTTGGCAATCACGATTTACTTGATGATTGCCCAGTATCCAGTTAGTTTTATCTCTGGATTGATGGCTCAGATTTTGATCCCGATTTCGCTGTGGTTCTGGGTGGATATCAACGATGAAATTGAGTATCAAACCAGTGGCTCTTTAAAATTTATTTTTACCTCTTGGCGCTGGGCTACAACTGTTTATTGTATTTTGGGTACACTAGTGCTGATCCCATTTTTGGGTTGTGCTTTTTCTGGTAATGCGCTGAAAACTTCCTATTGTCGCGTCTGGTTTGAGGTTCCGTTGCTATTTAAAGAATATTTTCATGCTAATAGCAAGGCTGAATTTTTAGGTTTTCTTGGCATAACTAGTTTAGTAATTTATGTGGTTTACTTAAGCTATTTTGTTCTGATTAAGCTGGGCAAACAGGGACGTTCAGCCTCACCACAGTAACTGTCGCTGCGTCACCATACCCCTACTTAAAAAAAATGAATTCCATTGGTAAGCGACTGGAACAATACACCGCTAAACGCCCCCAAGAAGTCCTAATTGTAACGGTGGAAGTTGCTGATGAGGAAGATACAATTGCTATTTTCAAAGGCTTTTCCAGTTCTTTGATGCGCCCAACGGCATTTGATGCAGATGTACCAGTTCTGCCAGATGGGGCGATTATCCGCAATATTGACCGAGTAGCTAGTCCTTATAATCCTGAAGCACCTCGTTATATTCAACAAGGACTCTCTTGGGAAGCTATGGAAGCTCTATTATTAGAAGTGGGAGTATAACTATACATTCTTGCTGGGTATGACGAAGAGATTGAGTTTCAAATTTTACCCAACGGAGAGTTGTCTGATGAGCCGAATTAATTACGATTCAATGTCTGATGTTGAATTGAAACAGTATTTTCTCAAGCATCGCGGCGATCGCGCTGCTTTTCAAGCATACTTAGATAGGATTAATCAGCGCCCGCGTAGGATTGTTGCAAGCCCCGACGATCCCGATTTTGATGAGAAGGTTCAAGCAGCGATTCGCCAAAAGCTAGAAGCAGCAAGAAGCAGGAGTCAGCAGACTAATATTTCGTTAGAGCCGACTGACTAAGAGTGATCTGTGATAGCCAATGGTTATCTGCGGCAGATCAACTGTACGGTTGTGCGGCTTCGTTTTTTGGTGATGGCGTAACCATTGCTATAAATCCGTTAATGAATCATAAATATGCTTGGCATTCTGTATAATTACCCAATATGGGGACTTGTATGGAAAGTTCGCGTATAATCAATAGTTCTGCCGCGGTGCGCGATCGCAGTTGAAGAATTATTTTGACTTTTGAATTTAAAAAATGTCCCGTTCTGGATACACACTTCCCGTCTTTGCCTGCGCTGCTGCTGTTGCAGCTTTACACTGGTTACACGATCGCAAACCCCTAACTTTAGCATCTATAGATTTGATTGAACCCGCTCAAATCGCTGAAATCCCCATTGAACAGGTAGCAGGATTATCTGAGAATACAGCTTTAGCAATAACTCGCAGCGATCCTGGTGATAATCTCGATTTGACCAAAAATACACCGATTTGGGCATTGGTGGAGTGGAGGGAAGAGGGGGAGACAGTAATTATTAAAGGCGGGGAAGGAATTGGCAGACAGATGAATGCTGATGACAAGCCGGCTATTTACGCTTATGCTCAAAGGCTCTTAAAAGAAAACTTGCAACGAATGCTAGCACCGGGAGAAAAAATCACGGTGACTGTTATTCTACCCCAAGGGCGATCGCTAGCTGTTCGGACTTCAAATTCTGCTTTTGGTGTGGTTGAAGGACTTTCTCTTTTAGGCACAACCGGTATTTCTCAACCTTTAAGTACACCAGAGCAGCTTGCAGTTTTTCGGGCGGAATTACAAAATAAAGCCAGTCGTTTTGAGAGTTTGGTATTTTGTATCGGGGAAAATGGCCTAGATTTGGCGCGTAAACTAGAGATTAATCCTGAAAAATTGGTCAAAACTGCTAACTGGATTGGCCCAATGTTAGTAGAAGCTGATGTGCTGGGCGT
>CAZZZY010000284.1:0-7360 GCA_964658545.1 uncultured Acetobacteraceae bacterium
CCGAGTGTAATTCTTTCTTAAGAATCCCCTCGCCTTTAGGCAGGGGAGAGTCAATTTACCGTCTGCCATCGCCACGATGAGGGACTTCAGTGTCTTGTAGCTTTATTCCAGGTATTCCTAATGCAAATGCTTCTTGATGTTGTTGCGGCTGAATTTTTTGCTGTGCAAACTTTACACGGGTACGAACTCCGAGATCAACATCTGTATCGAGCATATGTTGAAGTTGATTTGTAATGCGCGATGCTTGATTAGGTAAAGTAACTGCTATTGCTATAGCCAGTGTTTCTAAACTCGTCACTACTGCATAGCGTACTACCCACTCTGGATCTTGAGAAATTAATAATAGCGCCTCTAGTACCTGAGTCTGAACTGATTCCATTTTCTCAGGCGGTACTTGATGCCAGCGCAAAGTGCCTAATCCTCTGGCGGCTGCCCGCCGCACACTCAGGGAAAAATCGGTTTTTGCTGCCTCTAGCAAGGTATCCAACGCCCGGATATCGCCAATTCCCGCTAAGGCACGAATTGCCCAGGCTCTAGCACCATAGTTGTAGTCATCAATTAGTTCTAACAGTGGCGATACTGCGGCTTCCCCGATCGCAATCAGTCCATCTACTGCTGCCACTGCTGCCCCTGGATTGTTGTAGCCCAAAGCTGCAATTAGAGTAGGAACAGATTCCTCTATACCTGCTGCTGCTAACTCTTGAACTGCGTCTACTAAGCGCTCTGATGAATCTGCTTCTTGTACAGCACGGATCAATATTTGAGCAAGATCGCTGTTATTCATAATAATTTTTCATGGGTAATTAGCTGTTAGCCAATTGTAGCTTAAGTTATCCGTAGTTGACATCATACATAAATCCCCTAACCCTGATTTTGTAGTTGGGCTGGGGGTTTATGTGTGGTAAACATTTGGTGGTAACGTATTAATGACAACTTATAATCCAATACGGTTCAGTTAATCCTGAAAGTCGTGTAAATTAGGCATTGTTCCCAAGAATGGAAATTAAGTGTGGTGCATCTCAAAGATTTTTCATTGGTGTAATCCCAGGGTTGTGAAGAAACCTGTATCAAAGTTTCGTTCTAAAAAACCAAAACACAGAGGTACTGCACAACGAGTCGAAGCTCCAAAATTTCACATAACTAATAAGCTTTTTAGCCTTAACTGAACCGTATTGCGAACTGAAGTACATTGCCGTCGTTGCAATACGGTTCGGATAAGCTCTTGGAGGATAAGGGGGATGAGGAAGAAAATTTTTCCCCATCTCCCCCATCTAGCCTGCACAAATAACTTTCCTTAACCGAACCGTATTGCCTTGGTGGGTTTTCTGCTCTAATAGCTGTAAAGGCAAAAAACTCAGCGATGCTGTAATCCCTAGCACGACAGTATGGTGAGTGTCAAAAAATACATCTTAAGCAGCAACAGGTTCCAGCAATTTGATGTCAGAGAAGACAAATTCTTGAATAGATACTTGTCCTGCTGTCTCGGTGCGAATTTCGCGACGATTTAGAATGAAATAGTCACCAACTTTTTCATACTCATCAATAAATTCGCTTCTACCGCCCTTTTGTTCTCCAGTTTTGGGGTCATGGTACACAGAGTCATAGCGGTGGGACAGGTAGCCTTCCCCAGTGTTGTGACTGCTGAAGGTGTCGATTGTCACAAAAGTACCGTGGATTAGACGGTGAACATGGCATACTTCATTATTGCGGACTTTGTATTTATCGCCCTCAGCCTTACCACCCATTAAAAGCTCAACCGCACCAGTTTCGTCAGTTTTACCATAGCTGAAAGTATTGGCGCTGTGAGTGTCTTCAAAGCTGCGGCGGACGCGGTGAATTGCTATCTCCCAGGCTTGACCATGAATTGCTTGCTTGGCTGGCTCGTCATCTACATCCAAAACTTCGGCTTTGAGATTCGCATTGATGATAACTTTGCCTGTGAACACTTGATCATCATGCTTAAAGGTAATATTTGCAGTATAACCGGGGAAATTCTTGTCCCAAGTATAGCGGTTCTCATAAGCAGCCCGGAAAAGTTCCTGAGCAGAGAGTTGTGTAACTGTCATGTGCTTCTCTTAGTCACTACTGTAATTAGCGTTTTAGTTTTATTGGTATTAGCATAGAAGTAATTGTTGAGGCTTGGATAGTCCCCAACTGGGTACACTTATGGTTAATTCTCTCCACGCCGTATTTCATGCGATCGCCAATGTCCGAGATGAGCAAGAATTAAGACTAGCTCTCACGAATAAAATTGGTGAGCATTTTGGTGTGCAAAATTGGGGGATTTATCTCCTAGATGAGCAGCCAACGGCTGAAATCGATGTTCAGAGTATTCCGGCAGTATGCTTAGAGAGCAATCCAGTCGGTCGCTATGTGGTTGAGCGTCACGCCCCCGCCCATGAGCAGTTATTATTATCACCAGCAGACTGGAAACATTTTTGTTCGCGCTCTGATCATGAACACGTAATGACTGGGCCAATTGTTTGCGATGGCCGTCTTGTCGGAACGCTTAACTTGGCTCGCGATCGGGGAAATCCTGCTTTTAATGGTAACGATTTAGCCGATCTGAGTGCCTTATGCATTCATTTGTCAGCAAAAATGGCGACTCTGCGGACAAAACCAAAAATATCTAATTCCCTTTTACTAAGTCCTCTAACAGCGCGTGAGTTAGAAATTGCCGAATTAGTGGCGCAGGGGTTAACCAATGCAGAAATTGGGGAAAAACTTTGGATTACGCAAAATTCCGTCAAACAAGCTTTGAAGAGGATGTTTCGGAAGTTGAAGGTTTCGGCGCGTGCAGAAATGGTGGCAAAGCTGCAAGATATAAAAGTTTCTTGAAGAAGAATTCAGAAGTCTAGATTATTTTTGTTGCCATCAATTTTTTAGTTATATTCTTAACTGTCTGATCTGTCATTGCAAAGGAAGCCTCTGTCCAGAATTGGAGTGAGGATAAAGGCGTCAGAGAAAAATCACCTGATAGTTTTTTCAAGCGCGTTTTTGCAATGATTTATAAATCCTCTACCCACATTTTTGTCATAGTGAAGCGAATGTTCGCCCTTGGCGTTCCAGCAGTATCTGTAAGGTTTGTTAGACGGAACGTCGTAATGCACCATAAGGTTGGGATGGTGCGCTACGCTAACGCAATGCCAGTGACGCTCCTACTCCTGACGGAGTAGGAGCTCAAGTCGGGAAACCCGCCCCTACGACCTCTGGACAAAGAAAAAGTTTCTGTTTGAAAAATCTGGTGAGAAATCTGGGACAGAGTACGCAATGACTGTAAATATTTTTGTCAGCCTACTTAGTACTCGCTACAATTATGAAATTGCAACGCATTTAGCGCCGAACTTGGTTAGAGATATCTTTGCCTGTCTGTGCGGCACTATTGCCTACATCACTAGCAGTTTTCTGAGTACCCTCTACGTATCCTGCTCCAAACTGTTTAAAGGCTTCTGCTGACTCTTCTCCAATTTTCTGAAGTCGTTTACCAGGTGAACCTTCTGTTTCACGAGCTTCCTTATTCCACTCACCTATTGTTTTCGGTCTTTGAGAATCATTTTGCTGTACCTGTTCACGAACTCTCTCACCTAATGCTTTTTCATTGTCTCCATAAGTAACATTCGTCGTCAGTACTAGAAAACCAACTAAGATAACAGTTAAAAAACTTTTTAACTGAAGTTCTTTAAGTAGAGAAATGGTATAACCAATCATCGTTGAAATCAAATTTTTCATGCAAATTAACCTGCTTTTTGGAGTACAAATAAAGATTAACTATAAAAAGGTAATGAGCCTTCTAACAAAAGGCATATCTCAGTTGTGAAAAGGAAATAGATCGGGATATATTTAGTTGTGCCTATCTACCTAACTGTCAACACTTCGTAGGTTTTGCACTTTTAACTCGGAATCGGGTTTGGGGAAAAGGTTACTGGGTAACGGGTAAAGGAAAAACCTTTGACCGTGCCAATTTAAAATCCCCAAGCTGCGTCGCAAGAGTGGGCGCAGTCAATCTAAAATCGCTTTCTCTTAAATCCAAAATTGTGTGACCCTTACCCCTTCGCATTTTCCCCAAAACCCGAGAACTATTGATCTAACTGTATATTGCTTGATTTTAGCACCACATAGACGCGGGGAATTAGTGTACTTGCTTTTGCTACTCCACAAAACTACTTTCTCGTTAGTTACCGCTTTGGAGAAGGGATTACCATATATTTCCACAATTTATCCGAAAAAAGCATTTATTTGCTTAATAACAGCTTTATTATCAGTCTCACTCTTTGTTTATAAATCATACTTTGGATTCCTTTATCTCCCAAATGTAGCACTAAATACATTTTAAATCTTACAGTTGCTTTTTAATACAAATAGAAATCGAAAAAACATATATCTTTGGTTATAAAAATTATCTTTCTTAAGATATAAATGCTTAATGGATAATTTATAAATAGCTATCAATAACAATGAATAGTCATACAACTTTTAGGCTAGAGGTATTGTTTGTCTGACTGAGTGGATTTATACCGTAATCCCTAGATATTTGAAGGGTTTGCAGACAACAAATTAATCCACATTTTTTCCTCAAAACGAGAACTGCTTCAGGTGGAAAGCCCAAGGATGAAATACTGGATCAGGAAATTAGCAATCTGTATAATATTACTATATAACTTGTTTTTATCAAGTGGTTACGCAGGAGCAAACGAACTTTCAAAGATTGATGTGCAACAGGTAAATGCACTCCCAGCAGTTGAAAATTTAACAAGTACTGACAATAATCTTGCTAAGACTAGAAAGGAAGATTTTTGCCGATTGAATGAGGATGTCAAAGGGACACATAAACTAGAAGGACTCTTCATACTTTATTGCACTGAAGATCCGGGCAAAATTTACTTAGAAATTAGACCAGATCAGCTAAATAAAGATTACCTAGCCATAGTGACATTGGAATCGGGTCTTGGGGAAAGTGGGATTTATAGTGGATTACCTCTTTCTGATTTTATCTTCTACTTCCGACGAGTAAACAATAGATTGCACTTTGTTGTGCGTAATGTGAAATTCCGCGCAGAAAGTAGACCAGAACAGCGATCGCTTGCTCGTTCATTTAGCGACTCAGTTCTTTATTCCCTTGAAATAGCCAATATTGATCCACAGAGTGAAAATATTCTGATCAATCTGAATGAACTGCTAATGCAGGATTTACCGGGATTAACTACCCTATTGAGATACTCTTTGCAAGCTGATTACCGCTTGGATGCACGCAAGTCATATTTTGATGATGTTAACAGCTTCCCAGAAAACGTAGAAATTGATTCTATTTACGGTTTTTCATCACTAGAAGGAGCCAATTTAGTTACTGTACCCGATAGCAGGGAACTCACTCTGAAGGTACACTACAGTTTTTCTCAACTAAGAGAAAACAATGGTTATATTCCCAGACTTGCCGATGACAGAGTGGGATATTTTATTACTGCTTTCCAAAATTTCTCTAATAATAATCCTCAAGAATCATTTGTACGTTACATCAATCGCTGGCATCTAGAACCATCTGATGCTAACGCCCCCTTATCTCCACCCAAAAAGCCAATTGTATATTGGATTGAAAATGCTGTGCCACTAGAGTACCGCGACGCAATTCGTGAAGGCGTTTTAATGTGGAACAAAGCATTTGAAAAAGCCGGATTTAAAAATGCCATTGAAGTGCAGCAAATGCCAGATGATGCTGATTGGCAACCGGCAGATGTACATTACAATACTATTCGCTGGTTTAATTCTTTGGATGCAGGTTTTGCTAGGGGGCCGATACGCGTCAACCCATTTACCGGGGAAATATTGGATGCAGATATTATTGTGGATGCCAATATGGTGCTATCAATTCAGCAAGAATATCACGCATTGATGGAAGCAAATTCATCTTTCCCGGATGGGCACTTTTCCCAAGTTGGTAAAAACCCATGTCAAGTCCTTCGGGGAAGCCAAAAACTAGAAGCGAGGAGTCGAAAGACAGATACTAATAATTATCTTCTGTCTTCCTCTGAGTTCTGCTATGGTATGGAGTCTTCAAATCAGGCAGCTATGGGAGCGTTGGCGTTGTCAATTTTGCCAAATATTACACCCAACAGTGAAACGATGAAGGAGTATGTGCATCAATATTTGCGTTCTCTCATTGCTCACGAAGTCGGGCATACTCTCGGTTTGCGCCATAACTTTCACGGTAGCACTATGTTAGCACCCGAAGAATTAAATAATACTGAAATCACTCACACCAAAGGTTTAGTGGGTTCGGTGATGGACTATCTACCTGTGAATATAGCACCACAAGGAGTACAACAAGGTGACTATTTCCCAGGAGTTGTTGGGCCCTATGACGAATGGGCAATTGAGTATGGTTATAAAACAAGCCCATCAGCAGCATATGAGGGGATAATTCCAGAATCAGAAAAAAGTTTTTTGGAACAGATTGTACTGGCATCGCCTCAACCAGAATTATCTTACGCAACTGATGAAGATGTCTGGGACATCAATCCTCTCGCAAATGTCTGGGATATGAGTAGTGATGTGCTACTTTATTCGCAGTGGCAAATGGATAATGCTCGCATTATGTGGCAACGCCTTGACAAGGGTTATCTATCAAAAGGAGAAAGCTATAGTAACCTGCGCCTCAGATTCAATATAGTACTTAAATATTATTTTCGGAATGCTATCTTGCTTTCTAAATACATTGGTGGACAATCGTTTTTGCGTCTCCATACTAATGATGATGCTTCTTGGGCATTTGTACCAGTTTCACTTTTAAAACAACGTCAGGCATTGACAAAAATACAAGAATATGTGTTTGCTGAGGATGCTTTCAGTTTTTCACCACAATTGCTTAATCAACTAGCACCGTCGCACTGGGAACACTGGGGTAGTTCTGTACTTAACAACCGCCTTGATTATCCAATTCACGAAAGTATTCTGAAGTTCCAAAGTGCGGTGCTGCGATCGCTATTAACAGGCGATCGCCTGAATCGTTTACAAGATATAGAATTAAAAAGCCTACCTGGGCAAGCCCTTTCCATTCCAGAACTGTTTGATACTCTGCAAACAGGCATCTGGACAGAAGTTTTAACCCCAGGAGAAGCAAAGCCAATTTCTAGCATCCGCCGTTCATTGCAACGGGAATATCTGAATATTTTGCTAGAAATGATGTTGGGTATTACTAATACACCTGAAGATGGGCGGACATTGGCTTGGTATGAATTGTGCCAACTGCAAAAAGCCATTGATGTCAGGCTTAAAGAACTTGGTGAGCAGCGCGTTGGCGGGGTTCCCACGCTGGAAGCGACTGCAAACCCGGAGGGTGAGAACCTTGATATTTACACCTTAGCCC
>CAZZZY010000285.1:0-7355 GCA_964658545.1 uncultured Acetobacteraceae bacterium
ATAGCTGATAACCGCGCTGGCAATTGGGAGCGATCGCTTGCTTAGGAGACGCGGCAACGCGAAAACTAAACATATAACAAGTAGGTCTAACAGAACAAGTTATTACAAATATCTAACCTCCATTTCCCGACATTTATACTGAATAAAATAAAACCTCAAAGATTAAGCACTCTGAGAGTTTTATTGTAGAAAAATGTACTTCCCGCAATTCATAGGTTTAAAAAGGGTTATGGTTGCAGCACATTTAGATGAGGATCTAATTTAAAGCACCTACTTAACAGCCCGTGAACGCGATCGCCAATTTTAATTTCAATTCTCAATCGCAGGCATTAACCGAAATAGTTGCGCTAACTTTGCACCCAGATGAAATTTATATCAACAGTCTGCGTGAAGGTTTGCGGCGGACGATGTGAGATGCGTTAAATGCAATCTCCCAACTCCTGGTCAATAAGATTTGTCATGCAAGCACTTTTGAATGGTATAATTTTGCACGTATCCTAATTAACCTCCTTTAAAACTGCACTAGCTATCTGTGGGATAGATACAACACATTGCTTTTAAAATGAGTAGCTTGAGAGATAAAAATGGCTGATAAAGAACATCTGGATCGTTTGAAGGAAGGAATCGGTAGCTGGAATCGTTGGAGGGAGGAAAATCCAGATGTTCAGCCTGACTTAAGTAACGCCAATCTTGCCAAAGCTGATCTTGTAGAAGCCAACTTTAGTAAAGCTGATATTACAGGAGCTAACTTTGCAGAAGCAAATTTGAGCGGTGCAAATTTCAGTAATTTAATTCCTCATTTAAATTCAGCCTCTTCTCGTTCACTAGTCAGATTGGGAGGGTTTTTACTACTGACAAGAATCTTGTCAGGGCTTCTAGTAGGAGCAGCAGGTCTTTCAGTAATAAAATACTTTGCTGCTGATTTAAAACTACAAGGGGTTATAGTTATTTTTTCATTGGTGGCATCATATTTAATTTTTCTCCTTCGCGGCTTGACACGTGGAAGCTTGAATATAATTATCCTTCTTTGGCTTATCTCTTCTTTTGGTGGTGGTATTGTTGCTAGTGAAGTATTTATTTATGCTTTTACTTGTCTCTTTCTCATTGTCCTTGATGGTGCTATCATCGATATACCAATAAAACTGCATTTTTTTACACGCATACTAACTTGGAATATCGGCATTTTTTCTTTATATATTCAAATTATAGATATTACTTATGTACCATTTTCTTTTTCTAAGGAATACCTTTTTTTAGGTATTCCTTTTGCTGAGGTTTTTCTTACTCTTAATTTCTATATTGCGTATTATAAAATTTTAAATGACGAAGATTTAAGTCTATACATAAAAGCTATTGGTTTATCCTTTTCCTCGTTTGGTACTATAAATTTTCGACAAGCAAATCTAATTAACGCAAATTTTTTTGGTTCAAATATTTTATATGCAAATTTAGAAAATGCAATTCTTGATGGAGTTTGTTTTTATGATGTTAAAAACTTAGAAACAGCAAAATTAGATGGTACTATTCTAGCAGATCCAAATATACAAAAATTATTGGTTTCGAGAGGTCAAGGTGAAGGAAAAAACTATCGTGGCAAAAATCTTAAAGGAGCATATTTAGTTGAGGCTAATTTAAGTGGGGCGGATCTTAGTGAAGTAGATATTAGTGGAGCTAATCTCAGCATGGCAAACCTTAGCGGAGCTAATCTCAGTAGCTCTGATCTTAGTAATGCTAATTTTAAAGGAGCGAACCTCAGTGAAACGGTCTTGGTCGCAACTCAAGCACTTGGCACTAACTTCTCTGAAGCAACATTAACAGGTGCTTGTATAGAAGATTGGAATATTAATTCTGCTACAAAGCTGAATGACATTGATTGTCAGTATATTTATTTGAAAAGTGACAAACAAGAACGTTGTCCAAGTAGCGGAGAGTTTGCACCAGGGGAGTTTACTAAGCTATTTCAAAAAGCTTTAGAAACAGTTGACTTAATGTTTAAAAATGGTATTGACTGGGAAGCCTTTGCTTACTCGTTTAGAAAGATCCAAGTTGAAAACGAAGGCTCTGAGCTAGCTATCCAAAGTATTGAAGCCAAAGGAGATGGCGTGGTTGTCGTTAGAGTTAACGTCTCTCCTAACGCAGATAAGGCAAAGATTCATAGCGACTTTATACAGGGCTATGAGTTTGCCCATAAAGTTTTAGAAGACAGATACAGGGCAGAGCTTAGTGGTAAAAATACCCAAATAGTACATTACAGTGAAGAAGTTCAAAGACAGGGAGAATATATTAATAACTTATTTAACCTACTCAGTCAGCAACAAACAGTACAGAAAGCTATGGCAGATAATCTTAAAAAAGTCTCTAATACTAACTTTTATAATCCACAGTTTGCTGGGGGTTTTGTAGATGCTAATACAGTTGATGCTCATCAAATAGGTGGAAATATCGCTAACTACACACCTGAGCAGAGACATACTCTTGCCGAAGCCGCAGCGGAAATTCAACAACTTCTTAATCAACTAGCTCAAACTAATCCAACAACAGATGTAGTTACAGAAGCGATTCATCAAGAAATTAAACACAACCCAACGTTCAAATCTAAGTTGCTAGCCGCCCTGAAAGCAGGAGGGCTGGAAGCTTTAAAGGCAATATTTAACCATCCAGCCTTTAGTATTCCGGCAGAAACAATAAAAGGATATTTGGAAGCCGAATAGGTCAAGTCCGCCGACGTGGAACTTTCCATAACCACTTCCCCTAAAGGGGATAATGCGTGTGAATTTCAAGCTTTTGGTTAGTGTCTAGCTCTACACGATTATTAGCCACTGGTGACAGCATCGACAACGCCGCCGCCGCCCCTAACACCTGAGCGTCAGTCACTTCCAAATAACGCTGCAACTGTTCTAAATTCCGATGCCCCGAAATCTCCTGAATAACTCTCAGTGGAATACCAGCATTACTCATCTGGGTAAGCGCGGTACGCCTAAAGCTGTGGGTACTCACGCCAATAATCCCGCCT
Source organism: uncultured Acetobacteraceae bacterium (assembly GCA_964658545.1). Classification (GTDB taxonomy): domain Bacteria; phylum Cyanobacteriota; class Cyanobacteriia; order Cyanobacteriales; family Nostocaceae; genus Nostoc. The sequence continues at coordinate 3,014 of CAZZZY010000285.1, forward strand.
TGTTTGCAAGCTTCTCTCAAAATCCTAGCGGCTGAGTGCTTCGCTAATATGTCCATCACTGCGACCGGGGAACAGATAATCATCCCCTGCTAATGGGTAATATTCAACCAGTAATCGCCGCAAATCTTCAATCACTGGGATAGACCTAGTAGCCAACTTCCCTTTAGTGTTTGACTTCCTAATAATCAGCCGGGGTCTAACGTTGCCCTTGGGTGTGTAGATGTCTTGAGTTTGCAGGGTACAGCATTCGCGGATTCTACAGGCACTAAACAGGCACACACCGAACAAGGCGCGATCGCGCCCGTTGTCTAAGCCATGACTGAAAATTAGCTGTATCTCTGACTGCGTAAGAACTTTGGCGCGTCCATGCCGATTTATTTTCATCGCCAGACTGTAGACCCTGCGATCCACAGACTACAACGATTTTGACACCATTAGCGCTCTAAGGCTAGTCCGTGTCTAAAAACTAGCTGTATCTCTTTTGGTGTGAGAATTTTGGCGCGTCCGTGCCTGTTGATTTTCATTACCAAACTGTAAACTTTTGTAATTTAATCTACAGTTATTGTTATACCTGATTAAGTTCCATTTAATCCATAAAAACAATTACACTATATTTAAGTTAACGAGTTATAGAAAAAACAATGATTAATAGTGAAAATTCCAGAGATGAACTTTATTTTAAAGACCATTTTCTTTCTAAAAGATTAAGTAGAGTTCCTATTGATGTTTTAAAAAAATTTATATTGAATTGGACAGACATAAAAAAACTTACAAGTCAGAAAAAACTAGTTTCAGAAATACTATTTCAATTAAATATTAGTAAAAATGATAGGAATTTTATCTCGTCATTTAAAAATTTTCTACGTGATTATGTATTGAGTGCAAGAGAGTCAGAGTATTTATTACAAATAGATGATCGATTTGAAGTCTTATCTTGGCTTAAGACTTTAAATAAACAAAGTTTTTCTGGTCAAAAATACGATTTTTTGTTTCACACTATTATCGATTTTGAAGTCAAATTTTTAGAAGATTCAGAAGATGAAGATGAAAATACAAATCCGATTTCGTTTCCTACTACTTTAGTTCTTTTGATAGCAGTATGTAAAAATCCTATTATAGTTACAAATGGTTTAGAACCTCTGTACTATCATCCTACGAGTGAATTTGAAATAATTTTTAGGCAAGACACGAACTTAATAGAAGTTAGGGGTGAATTTACAGTTATTAGAGATTTTGTTAATACAGCTACACTTAATAGAGATAATCCATTTAGTACAGCCCAAAGTGTATTTGTAGGTAATAGAAATGAAACTAGACCAAATACTTCTTTACTTAAGCCTGCAACCTTTGTAAATATTGATAGTTTAAAAACTGCTATCAACGGTAATTATTTATCTTTATCATCGGCTGTTTCTGGAGTAAAAACATCAAGAATAACAATGGAATTTGAAGGTTTAAATCATTTTAGTGAAGAAACAGATACGGTTCTTAGCGCTATGGTAGAAAAAACAATTAAAGACCCAGATAAAACTAGAATATCTTTCACTTATAATAAAGATTCTTATACATTCGGCATTACTAAGAGTGGAGGTTTAACTTTCCATAAATACACTCCTGAAAATGCCATTACATATATTTTGAAAAACCTTAGAAATCTCATAAGGAGTTAAGAACATGAATATTGATACACTTTTATGTATTAAAAAATATATAAAAGAAAATTTTTTTGGAGGTTTAATAGGTATTTCTGATTTGGCTGAGTATTGCAAACAATCAGAAGGCAAGATTTATGTTAGTTTGTCGAAACTAGAAAAACAAGGTGAAATACAAATTATAAAAAGATACTTTTGTCCAGAAACCCATCAAATTCAGAATGATTCACTACCATATTGCCATGAGTGTGATTATGAATATTCAGAAGCTTATATTACTACAGTTGTTTACGTTCTACCTATAAAGGTTAAGCAGGAAATAAGCTAAATTTAAAACTAGTAAAACAGGTTATGAAAAAAGAAGTTTGGAAAAAATTATTTCTTGAAGAAATTCATTCATTTATAGATAAATTACAACAATATGAAAATGTAAAGAACTCATTAAATTGTAAGAATTGCTTTAGCAATTTAAACTCTTATCAAGAAGAAAAATTGATTTTAGCTAAAATTACCGATAAAAATTATACAACTACAGTTGAACAAGGTAATACACTTGAGCTTTTGGTTAAATCTTTGTTTGAGAAAATAGACCTCGTACATAGCGTAAAAATAACAACTAAAGATATAGCAATAGGACAAATAGACATTCAATTAGTTCCTATAGATGATGATGATATGCTATATGAAATCTGGGGGATTAAAAAATATAAACCGAATAGTATTATAGGAGAATGCAAAAATTATCCTAATAGCAATGTAGGTAGACCTGAAATAGAAAAAATTTGCTGGAGAACCTGTAAAGGACGTTGCTTGAGTTTTTTTATAGGGTTTGAATATTCAGAACCTGCTATAGATGAAATTGCTTACTTTAATAATAACAAGCACTCTATATGCCAGGGATGTGAGGGAGCAATTATAGTGCCTTTAACAGTTTTTATGCTTGAAGAAATTATTGTAAATAACATAAACTTTTGCTATTTCATTAATTGGGCTATTTCAACTTCAAAAATAATGAGTATTACAAACTATATTTATCAATTTAAATAATTTTATAACCCGCAATTAAACGGGTTTTTAATGACTTAATTGAAGAATCTTTTGCGTAGAGTATAGGGGATAGAGCCTGGGGTAAGTGTGATAAGCTCCCAGTTTTTACCCAGATTGGGCTTTTTTATGGGTTCATAACCTGTTCTGATGGTAAGGCATTAATCGAGCTAAACAGGCTGTCACAGTCAAAAATGTGAGCGCTCGCGTCTCCTCCCATCCATCCCCCCTTCTCCACTTGCAGCACGAGTGGGGTTAATTTTGGGATTCTAGGGGTGTGTGGAGTGTTGGCTGTGGGATGTTACCCGAAATTTGGTGTAGGCGATTGTGGAGGGGGAGAAGTGCGATCGCGCAATTCCTTAAAAATAGATTGGAGGTTTTGGGGTTTTGGTAGTCACGAGGGTTATTTGGTAGTCACGATGATTAATATCTATTTATATAGAGGTCGTGACTACGGTATCAAACTCTGATACAAAATGCGGTTATTTTCAGTGGTGACTACCAAACGTGTATAAACCTTAGCATTGCTAAACCAGTACAGGAATTTAGCGGAAATTTTCTCTCTTGATTTGGTCGGGGTGCGATGATTTTCTCTCTTGATTTTGGGAAAAGGAGAGGAGCGATCGCTAACCATAGATTTCAGAGAAGCGAATTGCTCAAGTTACTGCTAAAAATCCAATGGATGAAATTTAGCGGGTGCGATACGCCATCGTTTTATCTAAGAATTTCTCTTTTGATTTTCTCTAAGAAATTTGGGGAGAGCATAGCTTGCCGTCGGTCAAAGAATTGGAAGTTAGCCAATGGTAGCAACCAGTTATTAATATCAGAACTGGTTATTATAAATGCTAACCAGATAGACGCGTTACGCCATCGCACTGAAAGAATGGCAGCGCCGGACTTCCCTTGGATGCCATCGACAAAGCCTTGGAACAGATAAAAGCCGCGCTCACGGAAGTTATGCCAGAATAAATCAGCAAGGCATAACCATTAGTGACCATAACTTACCCGCTCTGTGCAAGCGATCGCTGATAGGAGACGCGGCGAAGCCGTCGTCGTTCGGCAACGCAGTTGCCAGTCCAGTCCACCAACGCCACCACACCGCCAATTAGAGCGATCGCAAAGCAAGGGTCAGGTTTACCATGCCACCACGCCGGATAACCGCGCTGTCAATTAGGAGCGATCGCCCACAAGAGACGCGGCAACGCCTGAGTCGTCAGCAGCGTAGCTGCCAGTCCAGGCAGTTACGCAAATCGCCGCTAAAAATCCAATGAGGTCGCAAGCTGTTAGAAATATGCAAACTGTTATAAGATTACAAAATGTTATCTAACTAGATAGTTTTATGAAATTGTTATAACTACTTGAGAAGGTTAGATAACAGAAAGATTGCATATATAACAAGTAAGTCTAACAAGTTATTGGTATATGCTGTTATACAATCTATCATACAACTAACTAGATGTCAGGATGTAGTCAGGAAAGGAGTTGTAGACGCTAACTAGAAGTAACTAGTTAGCGTAAATATCTAACTAGTTAGTGCAGCTACGGGATAACTAGTTAATGAAGACATTCTAACCAGTTAGCACAAGCAGAGAACCTGTTATGTCCGTTAAATGAATGAACGGACACAGATTTCTAATTATATTTAA
>CAZZZY010000286.1:0-7341 GCA_964658545.1 uncultured Acetobacteraceae bacterium
ATGCCCCATGCCCCATGCCCCATACCCAATGACTAACGAAATTCAGTCCATTTTTAACCGTATTGCTCCAGTTTATGACCAATTGAACGATTGGTTGAGTCTGGGACAGCATCGAATCTGGAAGGAAATGGCAGTGAAATGGAGTGCGGCTAAATTGGGTGATACTGCACTAGATTTGTGTTGCGGTAGTGGCGATCTAGCCTTACGTTTGGCAAGGCGTGTGGGAGCAACAGGACAGGTCTATGGAGTGGATTTTTCTTGCAACCTGCTGGAAACTGCTAAAGAACGTTCCCAAAGGCAATATCCTCAACCTGCGATCGCCTGGGTAGAAGCTGATGTGCTAAATTTACCCTTTGACGATCATCAATTTGATGCCGCAACAATGGGCTATGGTTTAAGAAATGTTAAAGATATTCCCCGCAGCCTCCAAGAGTTATATCGTGTTTTGAAACCAGGTGCTAAAGCCGCAATTTTGGACTTTCACCGACCGAGCAATTCTCAGTTACGCGCCTTTCAACAGTTGTATCTAGAAAATTTCGTGGTACCAGTTGCCAATTATTTAGGCTTAAAAGAAGAATATGCTTACATCAGTCCCAGCTTAGACCGTTTTCCCATCGGCAAAGAGCAAATGGAGTTAGCGCGTCAAGTTGGTTTTGCTGTTGCCACACACTACCCCATTGCGAACGGTATGATGGGAGTGCTGGTAGTCAGCAAATTTTAGATTTTAGATTTGGGATCGCGTAGCGTCAAGCCTGCGGCATGGCAACTCTTAGAGACGCTACGCGTAGCAAGATCCCCGTAGGAGTACGCTGAGAGCGAGTCTGCGAGCATCTTTTGGATTGGGGACTGCGGAATAGGTAATGGCTAATGGAAAATCGTTAGTAGTTAGTGGAAAAATAACTCATAACTAATAACCGCCAATTACCAATCCCCAATCCCTCATTTCTAATCTAGAATCCCAAATCCCAAATCCAAAATCCAAAATCCTGTGGACTGGTCTCATCTTTGGCTTTATGTATCTCCCCCGGTACTGGGTGGAATTATTGGCTATTTCACAAACGATATAGCCATAAAAATGTTGTTCCGTCCTTACCGAGCAATTTACATTGCGGGACGAAGAGTACCCTTCACCCCTGGATTGATTCCCCGCAACCAGGAACGTCTAGCTCTGAACATTTCCAATACAATTATGGGGTCACTGTTGACACCAGAAGAATTGCAAAATCTGGCGCGCCGTCTGTTGCAAACAGAACGCGTGCAAGCAGCAATTCTCTGGTTGTTGCGGCTGGCAATTGAACAAATCAAAACAGATAAAAACGAGAAAAGTGCTAAAATAGTGGCAGGAATTTTGCGGGATTTGCTAGGGGAATCCTTGCCACGATTACTCAAAGTTTTAGCGCGACGTGAAGACTTTTTGGAAGCGCAGATCAATCAAATTTTTGACCAGATATTGCTGGAATTTCAACTGAGTGAAGAACAAGCTACGAGGCTTGCCGATTGGTTGCTGCAAGTAGTTTTACCACCGGATCTACTGCGCCAAGCGATAGTTGATTTTTTGACCGATCGCACTATTCAAATTATTGATGAAGGCTTCCGCGAAAAAACCAGTGGTACTTATTGGGTAGTAGCCAATTTGTTTGGCTTACGTAATACTCTCACACGACTACGAACTTTTTGCTTGGATGAAAAGGAGACTACTAATAATCGGTTGCAGGAATTGACTCAAGATTTGCAAATGCGCGATCGCATTAGGAAATTACTGCAAAATTTATCATTACAAAACTTGCCGATGGGTACGGTGCGCCAACTCCGAAAGACCACCCGTGAAAGTGTCCGTCATTATCTGCAAAACAGTGGCAGCGATTTTTTACAAGGATTAACTGATTCTGTTGATTGGGAAAATATTGCTGTAGTACTGCTAAACCGTCTTAGCACTTCACCCGTTGTCAGCACTTCTTTAGAAGTTATGAGTCAAGAGTTGGCTCTAATTTTAGATAAGTATTTGGAAAAAGATTTGGAAGTAATTGTGGCTCAAGTGATTCCGATTTTGTCAATAGATCAAGTGATAGTTGACCGTGTAAAATCAACTTCACCGGCTGATTTAGAAGCTGCAATTGAGGGAATTGTGAAAAATGAATTGCAAGCGATTGTAACTTTAGGTGGTGTTTTAGGTTTTGTTATCGGCTTATTGCAGACAGTGTTTTTAATATTAAGTCAATATTAATTTTTCACCTGTAAAGTTTTATCAAATTATAGTTGCAAGTTGTCAAAATTATAGATGGAGTTAAACCAATTCGCAATTCGCAATGACGCTCGAAGACTCGCTACCGCTACGTTCGCGGAGCGTCTCGTAGAGAAGAGAGCAATTACGTTTTGTAACGGGGATTTAGACCCCGATACAAAACGCGCTGCCCTTCAAAGGCTAGGACTTAAACCCCCAAAGTTCGTTAAATAGAGCGATCGCCTTTGGACAAGAAGTGTGAGTTAGAAGCGATCGCTTAACTCAAAATCTGTGCTAAATCCAGTATAAATCCAGGCAATACATCTTCTCCTGATAAGGTAGTAGGCGAGCGCAAAACCTCTACTTCCTGTCCTGGGCGGTAAATTTCCACCTGTTGGTTTTGCGGATCAATCAGCCAGCCTAAACGCACACCGTTATCGATATACTCCTGCATTTTTTGTTGCACAGTCTTTAAGCTATCTGAAGCAGAGCGCAATTCTACCGCAAAATCGGGAGCGAGTGGTAAGAATTTTGCCGGGTCTGGATTCAGGGCTTCTAATCGCTCCCGGCTCACCCAGGATGCATCAGGAGAACGATTTGCACCATTAGGGAGCTTGAAACCCGTTGAGGAGTCAAAAGCCAAACCTGTGCCATCAGCGTCAGCCCAATTACCTAAGCGCTGTGTCAGTCTACTGTTGCGATTTCCGCTTTCCCATCCAGTTGGTGGCATAATAACTAACTCTCCCTCTGCTGTGCGCTCAAGTCGCAAATCTCGATTATTTTGACACAGTTGGAAGAACTGCTCATCTGTTAATTCAATGGTGGGGCTGAGGTTCAGAATCAGGGCAGTCATAGTTGCCTCTCAAGCTTGCTAACTGTAGGGTAGCACTGGGTTGATATAGTAGGTTGACCATCTATGGAGATAAGCTTCTAGCTCAGTAGAGAAAGTGGAGTAAGTGTCAACCTCCAACATAAATTAGCTACAGTATCTACTTAATTGTAAAGCGCAGTTAGGTTTTGCAAATCCAAATTACCAATCGCGGTACAGTTTTTCTGCATAGAACATAATCTCTTCATTTGACAATCTAATTTTTGGTTTTGTCGAGGATATAAGCTCTCAACTGCACCTGTATCCTGTTCAATGACTGTGGCTGCTGTTTGTAAAACTGAGTTTTTAAACAGAAATTTCATCAAAGGATTGACGACTTTCGCATACATCAAAATAAACGTCTTGGTGATTTTTTCTGTTTCAGGGTAAAGAATATGAATTTGAGCAATATCACCAATCGGTGTTGTAGCAAAAAAAGCTGTAGTTGAAGGAAAAGCGTATTCGAGTGTATTAGCAAGCGTTTTAGGTAAGATTCCCAAAATAGGATTTTTGATAATTTCTCCTAACGTGTTGTTGGCTCTCGTCAGTTCTTGTTTGATTGTGGTATAGTATCCTTTCTCTTCAAAATCACTTACATTGCATGAGGAAATTTTAAATAGTTCTTTATGAGTCCCATTTTGATGGTTATAGTCATAGTTAACCATCAGGTTACTCAAAAAATCACCCTGAATACTTTTGTCCCCAGTTACTCCGATGAACTTGTATTCATCTACAATTTTCTGATGCAAATCTGGAATGGGTAATCTTGGCTCAAATCCGGCATAAGTCCAGATACAATCATTGCTAATAGTTATATCTAATGGCTTTGTAATTGGCTGAGTCTCTTTTTTATCTCCTTGCTGTAGTCTGCCTTTTCCATCAAATTCTAGGGCGTGAAAAGGGCAAGTAATAGTATCTCTCTCTTGACAAATCCAGCCGTCTGATAAGGGTGCTTGCATATGCGGACAGATGTTCTCAAGGGCAAATACTTCGCCTTTTTGGTTTTGCCAAATGACATAATCTTGTCTGTTTAAAGTGATTTTATTAGGTTTATTCACTCCTAACGTAGATTTGTGCGCGATTAGCCAAGGCGCACCTGGTAAAATTGGTTCCATTTTTCCTCCAAAATCTTGAGAAGTTGTTTATTCAAAGTTCAGTAGATGCATTGGCAAAACGTCACGCAACCTTGAAACTTAAAAGTTGTAGACAAGCTGGTGTCGTCTGTCCTACATCACTCTTTTGAATGTAAATTGGAATAACTAAAGTCTTGTCTGCAATGGACGAACTAATATTACCGGGTATTTGCTCGGCTAACTTCGGCTATTGCATGGATGAGCTACACAACTAACTAATTTTTTAGTTAACAGATATTAATGTAATAAATTTCATCTTCTATGTCAACTACTAACCAATTTTTTAGTTAATATATTTTGGTTATGATGATGGAGCAACGTGGGTCGTTCAACGCAGTCAAAATTATCATCTAAAAAGCCGCGTCAGGTGCGCGATGCAGAAGCGACGAAAAAGCAGATTCTCGATGCGGCGGAGGCGGAGTTTGCCAGAAATGGACTCAGTGGGGCGCGGACAGAAGCGATCGCTAGAGGTGCAGGTGTCACCACAGCGATGATTTACTACTACTTCCAGAGCAAGGAAGGACTATATCAAGCTGTTCTGCAACGTCCTCTGGTGGAAATGCACGAAGGGTTTGAGGAGCTAAATTTGGATCAGTTCCCACCAGAGGAAGCATTGAAGATGCTTGTCCAAGAAGCGATCGCTTATGAAGCGGCTCACCCGCACAGAGGGATGCTTTGGTTTCAAGAAGCAAACCAAAATCAGGGAAAGTATTTCAAACAGGCAAATTGGCAAGAAAATTTTAGCTATCTCATCAAGATTTTAGAGCGGGGGATGGCGGAAGGTTGTTTCCGTCAGATCGATCCATTTCTCACCACCTTGCATATTATTGGGGTTTGTAATATGTACTTCAATGCTTACGAAAATATCAAGCATACTAGACCTGATTTGCAACTGCTGAGTCCAGAAATGATTGAGCAGCATACTCAAGCAGCAGTTAATTTTATTTTGGCTGGTGTGCGGCGTATTAGGGATTAAGGATTGAATTTTGGGAAACTGCGATCGCAGTTTTTAGCATTTGGGCGTCGCGCAAGAAAGGCTAAGTAATTAGAGACCTCAAATCTTACAATTACACTTGCCTGCCGAATGTGAGCAGATGGAATTTCTGAGGGGGACTGAAACCCCCCAAGGTAATCCTTGGGGGGAGAATGCCTTCAAGGACTTTCCAAAGCCTATTACCCCTCACGGGGACTGAAACACCGTAAGGGAGCGAAACGAAAAAAGTTTTTCTGTACTCGGAGTTTCCAAAGCCTATTACCCCTCACGGGGACTGAAACAATCTCCATGCCGCTGAACTGATGTATACCAGTTTGATTTTGGGAATCAATGGTTCCTATGAGGCTAACGAGTGCCCAAAACATCTGTGCAAAATATTGTGACATCTGCACGAAAAAGAAATTTGTATCGAAAAAGATAAATTCCTCAGCAAGGGACTCGTATTTTCCATAGATTTGCTGTATCTTGTTTATTCCGTGCAATTATTAACACCCAATTTCTCCCAACTTTGCTGTTATCCAGATTTTCAGCCAATGCCTTTGGGAAGTACTGAATGAAAACATTAACAAGATAGATTATGAAGATCATCAAAAAATCCGACAAGCTGACTCTGAAGAAAATGATGGAAATCCAACACGCTGAAGACCAAAATCTTCTCTTCTGTACCGTCAATTCTTCAGTCCCTGCGGTTGATGAGCAACCAGCAGCAATTCCAGTGGCTAGAGTTCCTGACTATATTCCATTCCTTGACAATCCTCCAGTACAGTCTGTTGGCAACTCTGGCTGGCAGATTTCTGACATTTGGCGGGATATCCGGGTGGATGATTTTTGTGGGTGATACTCCTATCCTAGTAAACATAGGTGCAAAAGAATACGCTGCTCCTGTGGTGTACGCACTGTCACAAACAGGAGTTGCTCTTTGGTAAAGAAGCCTACCAAATAATCATTAACTCATATCTTGCATCTGGAAATAGTAATGTCAATTCCATAACTAAAGGGTATAAAGCCCTTGTGCGGTGAGCAACATGAGCGCCCAGTATATGCAAGTTTAAGTAGATAGACTCAAATAAAGCAAACTATGTAACGAAATGTAAAATCCCCAAAGCTCTTGCAATGACATAGTTATAAATTTTTCCACCCACCTACTTATTTGTGGAAAAGCTTATGCTGAGTCTCAATCCCTGGCGTTTTGTTCTAGATACTGGCGCACTCCCGCACTCATTGCTAGTAGGTTAGGTTGTATATTTTTTCCCAAAAAATCTTCAACAACATGAGCAATTGTACTTGTGAGAAAGAATGGTACTCCTTTGATTTGTTTTGGGTCAATCACTAGTTCACCACGACTTTCAATTACTGTAGTATTGCCGTCTGACAGAAAGCGATTTTTGCCAGAACACTTGACTGCTTCTGTGAAAGCGTGAGTTTCAATACGCCATTCAACTGTAAAGAGAGCCTGATTCCAGGTATTGTATTCTGTCCACGAGAGCATATCTTCACTGAGTACAACTCTTGCAGCTGGTGGAATTTCACTGCCACCGTGCCAGTCATTGACAGTATAAACATTACCGCCTGCTTCACTACGTGATTTAACTTCGATGTAGCGCACGTTTGGTATATAGGGAACTAGCTCAACCAGTTTGTCACGATAGGTAGCATAAACCAGAGAGCGGGGAAAAGGAATTTGGGTATCAGCACAGATGAGCATTAATTAATCCCATATCGAAATAGAGACACATTGAGGAATCACCAAGATTTTAGCGCGTCAGGGAATCTCCTCCCCTTACCTTCACGCGATTATTATTCTTATCAAGGATATTTTGAGTATTTTAACTGATTGACAAAAGGCACTTTGTTTTAATCTCTCACCGATGGACTGCCCGCAATCGGAGTTCCCAAAGTAATGGCAGTGGCAAAAACGCGATCGCGCAATGTAAAACCGTAGTTAACCGTCGTCTCGCCAACTCCATCGATAACTAAGCGGTACGTACCATTTTCACTGAGTACAATTGGCGACCAATCAATGCTGGGATCGCGGTCAACGAACAGCCCCCCTGTAGGACTGTACAACATCAGGGTGGTTTCATACAGCCAGAGAAAAATTAAAACCAGGTATCAAAGCCTCTCC
>CAZZZY010000287.1:0-7323 GCA_964658545.1 uncultured Acetobacteraceae bacterium
ATTTCAACGAGTAAGCCTTTTTAACGATCGCTCGCCTTTAGTCTAAACTCCAGTTCTTAAAACTTTTACGAAGTCGGGAATCTGGACACCGCGAATTTTCACCATCAAAAAATGTCTCTAACTATCGAATATTCACTTCTTGCAGGTAATTTACTTCCTGAAGATATTCAACCTTATTGGCTGAGTTTTTAGAGATAAATGAATTTTTTATTTTTGCAGAAGCTACCTTTTGATTGTCAGTCCGCAAGCGTTGTTTTTGAGTATACTCATTCAGTTTGACTTGAGCTTGAGCATAAACTAAAGTATCGTTGGGAATATTTCTGAGAAATTTTACAGCCTGATCAAAATCACCAATAGATGCTTTTTTGTAAGCGTTCTGTAAAAAGTACGCTGCTCTGATCTGGCGCTTGCGATTATATTCAGCCAACTTTTCTTGAACTAAAGCACCAGCACGGCTTTCTTGAGGAATTTGCCGCAGATATTGTAATGCAGCCGAAAAATCTTTTATCTGGGCACTTTCATAAGCTCTTGCTAATAAATCTTGCGTCTGTGCTTCAATGTTAACGGATGTTTGCTGAACTAGTTTATCTGTTTTAGATTGCCAATATTTGATATTGGGAATTTTAGCAACAGCATGAAGAACATCTGACCATCTGCTCTCATGAAAAGCTATTTGAGCTATTTGGTATTGCTGTGCAGCTACTTGCCATTGCCCTTGCCATTCCTCAATTGTGGCTTGCGCTTCTGGATATACATTACTGTGAGAGGGAATTGATTTAGCGAGTGCGATCGCTTCTTGAAAATCCCCAGCTTGATATTCTTGTGTTGCTTTAGATAAAGTTTCTGTTTCTGAGTATGCAGGGGCAGTATTAATTAAAGAATATACACCAAATCCCATCAATAAAGAATTAGCCGCAAGTCCGATTTTTATTCCTGTAAATAATGGGGATAAATTCCCAGATGTAGAATTTTGAGAATTATCATCTTCAATCGCCGCTTCTGGGAGAAATTGCTCATCTGCTGCTAATATTTCTGATGGCTGAGTTTCCGATGTTATTTGTTTGAGTACCCGCAGTACCTCACTCGCAGACTGGAAGCGGTTTTGGGAATCGTAGCGGATCATTTGGCTAAGAATAGCAGCCAGATAATCATTAACTGGCGTGTTTTGAGAACGCCAAAAAATTTCATTAGTATAACGATCAACTTTTAATTGTAGTGGTTCTAACCCTGTTAAAGCTTGGATGGCAATCATACCCAAAGCATAAATATCACTGTTGGGCTGTGTTTCTCCAATAAATTGTTCTGGGGGTATGTATCCCAGTGAGGTGACGGGAATCCGATAAATGGGCAATTCTGCACCTATGCCAAAATTGATAGACTGGATTGAGCCAAAGTCAATCAATACTAACTTGCGTAGGGCTTCGCCTTTGCCGTAGGTATCGCTATTACGTCTAATCAAGTTTTCCGGTTTGATGTCACAATGGATCACGCCTTGAGAGTGAACAAATTCTAGAATACCTAAGACATCTATCAGGAACTCTACAACTTCCCTTTCACTCCACAGATATTGTTGATCAATGGGTAATTCCGCAGTCAGCGAATGTCCTTCAATTAGCTCTTGTACTAAATAAAACTGGTTGTTTTCTTCAAAGCAGGCGATAAATTCAGGAATTTGCTGATGGCTTCCCAGAAGCTTGAGGGTTTGGGTTTCAGTTAGAAACAATAACCTGAGCGTCTCCAAGTGGCTGGATTCAGAACTGCTAACTTTAATCTGTTTAACAACGCATTTGGGATTCTCTGGATAATTTACGTCTACAGCTATGTATGTCTGTCCAAATACCCCTGCACCCAGGCTTTGGACAATTTGGTAACGCCCTTGTAGTAATTTACCGATTATGTGGTAGGTCATGACCTGGTTACTCAGTAAGTCCTTTTATTTATTTTTCTGACATTACCTCCTGTTTCCGGAATGCTTTAGAAATAAATCAACAGAATTTTGATACCTTAAATGCGAGTTTAATGCTGGCTAAGAAATGTTGACTTAGGTTAGGTGCGTAGTTTACCGCCACAGGTCTTACCCTGAGCCTGCGCCGAAGGGCATCGCCCCTTACTGGGGTATTAATTGATATACCCAAGTCTGTCGCCAAATTTCGACTGGTGGCACAAGCCTGAGCCAATCTGGGACATCTTTTGCCCACACAGCTAATAGTTGTGAGCAAAAAAAAGACAGAGGGTAGGAGGCAGAAGATTGACATATTAACTACACAACATTGACGTAAATATAATTAAACCTTTTGTGAAACCAGGAAGTCTAAATCAGTAAATCAGTCTATGGATAGAGGAGTTTTCGTGTTAAAAAAACTATTTTCAAGCAGCATTGCACTAGGAGTAGTGTTTTTCGGTACAGTAATGGCAAGTTATCCCAGTATTGCTTTTGAACACGGCGTTAACTTCACTGTTAAATCTAAGTTCAATAGTGAATACTGTCTTGATGCCAGCGAAGATAAACATCATGAAGGTCGGGAAGTATACATCTACAAATGTCATGGACGTGAAAACCAGCGATGGACTTTTACAGATGGTGCAGACAATTCCAGTGCAGTCGTTGGTCTTTTTGGTTTGTGCCTTGATATTCGTGGTCGCTCTGTCAGGGACAACACTCCTGTACAACTTTGGCGTTGCCATTATGGTGCAAACCAACAATTTACCGTCACTTCAGTTGGACAAATCCGTGAATTGCAGTCAGGAAAATGCCTGACCATTTCTAAACCTGGTGATCGACAGCCCGTTTTTATTGATGAATGTAATAATAACGATAGACACCAAGAGTGGGTGCTTCATCGCTAATTAACAACCGGGGTATAAGGGACTTCCAAGTAAATAAATATTCAGTCGCTAGGGAAAGCAGGGGGAGAAAGAATCTCATATTAATCTTTGCTCTCAAAATTGAATAATTTAATTTCTGGAAGTCCTTAAATACATCACTCTCTCGCTCATAGTCTTTTAACCACTGTCTATGTTGTGCAGTTAGTCGTGAATCGTTTTGTACCCACCAAACCCAGATATGAGTATCAAGTACAATCATTGCAAAACTTCCCAATCTTCCAAAGCAACGGGTTCTGTGGGGTCATCATACCGATATGGCTGTGTGTCATGCAAAGGATAAAGATTTGTGTCTAATTGGGGTTTTGGTGCTGTTTGGTGATTTGTAGTTCTGGCTTCCAAAATAATCACTTCCACAGCATCCCCAGAATGAAAGGGTAAACCTTGCAATGTCAAAGTTCCATCTTCAGTTAAAACAACTTCGATTTTATGAGCGTTCATCTTACAACTCCTAAAGCCAGGGTGAGGACTGTACGCGCAGCGTTCCCGCAGATTAGTCCTGACTATGAACTGAACAAGAAAATGCTAACTTGGCTCACTTCCCTTAGCTAATCAGCATTTAAGTTGCATAAAAGCAGCGCTGTTCGCAAAGCGTTTCCGTAGGATAGCCCTTATTAAAAGCGAATAATTTTGTAAAAATGAATGCAGTAAGCATATTTGTTTTGGAATTTTTTGTTTAACTATTGATTTCTTCATCGGGTTCAACTACTTCCGATTTATCTTGTAAGGGCTTCACCACCCGCGCGATCGCTTCTTGAATAAAAGCCTTAATAAATTCATCTCTGCGATTAATTTGAAACTGTCGCTGTACAACTTCTGTCATTCCACCATCACCCCAATCTTGGTCATGACGAAAATATTCAATAAAACTTTTCCCAGCAATTCGCGTTAAATAAGCTGCCGTCACACCTTGAATTGCCCTACCAATAATAAAGGTAGCAACATTGAGTTGCAACGCTGTAGATAATAATTGAATTGCTCCCTTGACAATGCCCAAACTAGCAATGGTTTTCGCTAAAGAAAGGGCTAACTCCCGTCCCCGTTCCATATTCAATTCACAGCCGTAGACTCTGCCAATTTCCACAACCATTTGAGCGTTGACAGCAGCTGTCGCTAACAAATCTACAACTGGTATGGGCGTGACTGATACGACACCAGCACCAATCCACTGAAACCGTTCTACAATTTTGTCAGCTTGACGGCGACGCTGGCCATCGATGAGTTTTCGCGCCTCATCTCCCAATCGCAGAGATTGCAAAAGAATGTTATCTGCTACCAAATCTTCACCCTCAGCGCGTAAAACAGTAGCCGTGCGCCGCAGTAAAGGGACAATATCGGGTTCAGGCTGGAAGGTTTCGCCAGTTTCTAGTTGTGCCGGTTGGGGATTAGCTGCGATCGCCACCACATCATTAGTAGCAATAAATCCCCGTACCCGTTGACGCAATCTAGCGAGGATGGCTTCTTTATCTTCATCTGTATATAAATCAGTTTTGTTAAGCACCAAAAGCGATCGCTTCCCAATTTCTGCCAATCCCCTTAGTGGCTCATATTCTGAGCGCCGTAAGTCATTATCTACTACAAATAACAGTAAATCTGCTTCTGTTGCCAGTTCTCGCGCCATTTGTTCCCGTTCCGTCCCCGCCACCCCTGCTTCTAAAATCCCTGGTGTATCTGTAATTAAAATCTTGCGTTCTAATCCCTTCAACCGCAGACAATAGGTTTCTCCAACCTGGGTTGTACCCATTGGTGCATCCACTTGACCTACCATGCGTCCCATAATCGCATTCACTAGAGAAGTTTTACCAGCACTTCCCGTACCAAATACCACTACTTGAATTTCACCCCGTGCTAAGTTCGCTTCAATCTCTCGCGATCGACTTAATAAAGCCTGACGTGTGACTTCATCTTGAATTTGCGCTACCTGTTGGCGCACAGCTTGGAGAGTTGTAGAAGCAGCATCAGATTTAGCAGCAGGAATTTGGGCTGGAGTTACTCGCTTTGGATTGCGGCGCGATCGTTTTTCCCCAGATTGAATCACCAGTACATAATAAACGAAAGCGGCAACCAAGGCTCCGATGAGGACAATCAGCAGCAACAGCAACAAATTGCCAAGCAACGGCGAATAGGACAATTGCCAATAGAGGCGCGATAGGGAATCAATTAGCCATAGGGCTAGCCCCAAAATAACGATCAGACCAACAATCAGCGTTACTATGCGTGACAGAGGCATGGTTGGGAAAGATGAATGGGTATTCAGTAGGCAGATGCTTCTAATCTTAATAGTTTCAGTATTTTTTACCAGGGTAGAAAAAGCAACTTTTGATAAACTAAGAGCGCATTTGGGATTAAAATGTGCTCTCGCTTGCGGCTGGATTTCTTGTTTTTGATGAAAAACCATCTATCTATTGAAAAAAATCAACAGCGAGTAATACTATGACTGCGACACCTGAATTAAGACACCTTAACTGGGTTCAACCAAGATTCCACCGGCTTAGTATTCGGCAAAACAATTTTGGGGCTACAGTCTGGCTTTGGGGAAAAATCGGCTGAGAATCCCGAATTTCTCCCTGAAATCAGCATTATCACAGAACGCTGGAAGGATAATTTGGTGATAGTGCGAATTGCCGATAATGGCCCTGGTATTTCACCAGAAAATCAGAAAAGGATATTTGAAACATTTTTTACAACCAAACCACGAGGTATTGGTTTGGAACTAGCGATCGCACATCAAATTGTAGTAGAAAAACATCAAGGTAAAATTACCTGCCAGTCGGAATTAAATCAAGGTACAGAGTTTGCGTTAGCTTTACCTACTACAAATATTGCTCTACCGATTTCTCAGCCTTGAGCTATAGCGAATTAATTCTGTCCAAGTACTTACAATATGATATCGCCAGGTGTAGGGGAAAAATATTGGTAACGAAAAGGTTTTAAGAAGCAAATTCACCTTTCGGTAGATTTAGACAGAATCATCAAAACTGTATATTTGGATGGGTTAACACATAATTTGCTACAAAACCTCATACCCAATCAGTAATTTCAAGATCAACAGATGAAATTTTGATTTAATTCTAGTTAATTTGTCCCATAAGTTCCTCATCAGCCATGACATCCCCTGAGCCTCAAACTGATTTTGGAGACAAAACTCCAGAAACCTCATTTGAGCCACCTTCTGGAAAACGGCGGTGGCTTTGGTTATTTTTACCTGCACTACTATTGTTAGGGGGCGGAACAGCTATAGTTTGGCGTTTGCTCACTCCGCAAAATTCAGCCCTTTCAACTGCTAACACTCAACCTCTAGGGGTAAGAGTCAAAATATCGACAGTACAAAGCGGCATCATTGAGGAAAGTTCAGATTTTATTGCCAGTCTAAAATCCCAGCGCTCAGTCATTCTCCAACCAAGGATTCAGGGTCAAGTTACCCAGATATTTGTGAAATCGGGAGATCCAATTACACTAGGAGCGGCAATTATCCAAGTAGATCGTACACAACAAGCAGCGATCGCTCTCAATAATGCTGCACCTCAAGCATTTTTACTGCAACTGGAAAATGCCCGCGCTGCACTCAAATCTCTGGAAGCCCAACGACCATCTTACGTTGCCAATGTGCAATTGTATCAGCAGACCTACCAAAAGTATTCCATCCTAGCTGAACAAGGAGCCGTGTCTCGACAGAGTCGCAATCAGTTTGCTGACAGGCTCGCCAATGCTAAAACTAATCTTGATGCAATTGATTCTAGGATTCAAGCACAAAGATTCAACATATTGCAAGCTGAAAAAACCTTGCAGCAAGCTAATGTAAATACTCAAAAACAACAGCCCCAGTCCGACAAAATTACCGCTCCCTTTAGTGGCACAGTTGGTAACATCGCTGTGAAAGTCGGTGATTTAGTTAATACTTCTACACAATTAGTTAGTCTCACGCAAAATAGACCTTTAGAAGTCAATATCTCTGTGCCACTACAGCAAGGGCCGCAATTGCATAAGGGAATGCCGGTGGAGGTGATGAATACACAAGGTCAAAAGCTTGGTAGAAGTAGGGTATTTTTCATTGCTCCTAATACTAGTAATGAAACACAAGGAATATTGATCAAAGCACTTTTTGACAATCCTAATGGTCAGCTACGTGCAGATCAATTGGTCAGGGCTAGAGTGTTCTGGAATCAGCGCCCCGGAATTTTAATTCCCACAACAGCAATGACTCGTATCGGTGGGGACACTTTTGTTTATGTAGTTGAAACAGAAAAATCTCCCCAAGGTGTATCCCAAGAAGTAGCTCGACAAAGGCGAGTGAAGCTAGGCGAGATCAAAGGTAATAATTACCAAGTTATTGAAGGATTACAGCCAGAAGATAAAGTTATTATCTCAGGGTTGCTCAATCTTAGGGATGGCGTTGCGATCGTTCCAGAATCTTAGTTAAGGGGAGTGGGGGCGGAGGGG
>CAZZZY010000288.1:0-7320 GCA_964658545.1 uncultured Acetobacteraceae bacterium
AAAGTCCTTACTACGAACCTGCTTACCCATCAATTATTTCTTGACAGACTACTAGTACAGCACGGCGTAAATAAGCCACCTATTCCAAATCAACAAAACGCTACGCTGTATTAATTTTGAATGCGTGAATTCCGCCGTGCTGTACTAGGTATATTTGCAAAGGTGAGATGCTCCCAATCGCTTAGTCATTCGGTTGAACATCTATTCTACTTTCAATTCCGGCTTCGTCTAAAGTATCTTCTTCAGGGGTAAACTCATCGATGAGCGTAATAATCACTGCTGCCGCAGGTACTGCAAGCAACAAACCAATAAATCCAAATAGCTTCCCCATGATCAGAAATGTTACAATCACCATCACCGGATGGATATTAACTTGCTGACCCATCACTAAAGGCTGAACAATGTGAGCATCTATTTGATTCATTGCGAAGAATAGTATCAACACAAATACTAGCTTTAGCGGTGAAATACTCAATGCTACTAATGCCGGTAAAAAAGTCCCAATAATCGAACCGAAGTAAGGAATTATTTCCAATAAACCTGCAATTATCCCAAATGGCAGGGCTGAGGGAATTCCTAAAATCAAAAGTCCCAATGTTGCTCCACCACCCAAAAATATCATCGCTATCCCCGTCCCAAAAATCCAACCCCGCAATCTTGTCTCGCCAGCCTTAAGGATTCGTTTAAACTGCTGATGATGTCCCCTTGGTACTAATCTTAAAATCCCTTTCACTAAGGAATTAGGATCGTAAGCCATATAAAGCGCTAGAATTAACGTCGCTACCAACTCCACGGTTAAACTCAAAGCTTCACCTAAGAAAATTGGTATTCCACTTAGTAACTGTTCAGTCAAGTTCCGTAATTGTATTAAAGCTTGGGAAATGTCAGGAATAAAACTGAATTTATGACGCAATTGGTCAACATCTCCTGTCAATCTATTCAGATAATCGGGTAATGTTTTTATTAATTTTTGGGATTCAAACGTCACACTAGGTAAGACTACAGTAGCTAATACCACAACAAATCCGACGATTAATCCAATTAATAGCAGAACAGCAATATCCTGTGATTTGACTAACTTTTGCAAAAATCGTAATAGCGTTCGCAAAATTAAAGCAATCAATGCTGCAATAACTAAAAGTTCTAATACTGGTAAAAGTTGGTATAGAATGTAGATGACTACTGCGAACATGACTGCCAATGGCGCACCACGAGTTAACTGTGACCATCCATTGTCTCTATCTCTGGGATTCGCCATTATTATCACTTATGATTATGTTGATCATTTTCCATCCCTTTATGGATAGAGTATTCTGTATACTGACCGAAGAAGACTCATGATACAAGCCCCACAGAGGCCACGTAATACAGTGAGCCTGTCGTTCTGCTGTTCTAGCTAAAAGTAAAAAGTGATATAGAATTAAATCTTTATTTTTACTGTTTATACTTCCTCATCAAATTGCAGAGCGCCCACCTTGACTCGCGGCGCTCTGCGATTTTATTTATGGGGATTGTCTTTATGACTTTTTAATCTGTCATGAGTTATTCATTTACACATCACGCGCTTTGAAAAAATTATAAATAGCAAGTGCAATAGCTATAAGTAACAGTGCATGAATTAAATTTCCAGCAATATGAAGTGTTAATCCTAATGCCCAAAAAGCAATCAGTATAACAACAATGCCCCAAAGTATACCGAACATATATTTCCTCTTAGTAAAGTGATTTTTACTTATTTGGATATTCTATGTCTAACTTGAGTTTTATTCCATTCGTCCTAAGATAGGTCTAGAAATATAAATCATCTTTCTTAAGCTAGATAATCTTTTTCTGACTGAGCTTCCTGATTTCTGCAACTACACCATCAAGCCCACGATTACCATAAATAATTAGCAACCGTTCGGCAGATAAGTAACTTAGCACAGGGTTGCGAAATTGTTTGATATATGTTATGTCCGTAGGATTGTAACCAAACTGGTGAGCGATCGCTCTCAAAAGCTCTTGAGCAGTAGTAACAGCCGGAATTGATAAAACAAAATCGGCATCTGACAAGTTATGCAAGGCATACTCAGCCAGTAAGTTAGTTTGTGATGAATCTGCTGTGAGTGAGAAACTGCCAAGCTTACGGACTCTCGGTAAACGCAGATGATTTTGCTTATCCATGAATAAATACCCTTGAGCTACGGGGTCAATTCCAGCAATAATTGCAGCTGTACGTAACCAGTTAACTACTTTGTACTCGTTACCGAGAGTGGGAGATGAGTGGGCACAAGCTTGAGTAATTACGAACTCAGGGGATAACTTTCGCTTCATCGTCTCTGCCAAACTGATGATGTGATGGCTACCAGTTCTAGAATCGCCCGACGCACCGTAATTATCTGTTTTACCATTCCCACCGAAGTTCAATTCCTGGAACTCACTGCCTGAAGCGTTCCACTGAAAGACGATTGACTTTGCCCAGTCATGCCAGATCGGTGCTGCAATTAATAGGTCGTTGCTGATATAAATGTCTGAATCTACTTTGCTTTCGCTATATGGATTGACAATTGGCAAACCACTGTGGCTTGTTTGACCATATATTAGCCGATAGTTTCTAGCAAAGCTTAAATTACTAATATTATTAAACGCTTCATGTATTGGTAGTCCTCCAGGATAAGCGTGGTGACTATTATTTCCGCTTCCAGGTGCAGAGAAAAATGATTGGGGAAGTTGGGGACAGGAACTACTATCATTGATCACTGGCGGGAAAATTCCAGCTATTAGTCCACCTGGAAAGGTCGTATCAGCAGCAGTATCTACCAATCCGACTTTGAGCAATTGCTGTACAATTTCCTGCTTTTTGCTATCAGTTAATCCATATCTATGCATAATACAGGTTGTAGGATTGTCAATTGCATCAAGTGTGGCTTTTCTGAGTTTTACATCTTTAATTTCCTCTGTTTGTTTTACCAAAAAATTTTTCGCTGACTGCACCAATGGGGATTTTTCAGCGAGCCTAATCGCCTCATTATTACCCGCTCCCAACACCTGTTGGTTGGTGTTATTGCTCATGACATCATATCCTTTCGGTTTGCCTTGTCCCTCCTCTGCTCGCAAAGGTGTGATCAACAATAATAAGCTCAAGCATAAACCTACTAATAATAGAAGATGAGATAATTTCATGGAGATTATTTATCAGCGTTGAACCCCAAAAGATTAATTCTCTATTGCAGTTGCCTCTGTAAAATTTACTTTATAGACGCAACTACAACTTATTTAGGTGTAAATTGGCCCGTGTGAATCTTGACCACGAATGGGAAATTCTACGAATCCCGCTGGATGATGAGTAAAATGCAGTACAGACAAACCGGGATTATCTTCAGTTGCATAGGCTTTAGCCGCATCTATGTATTCACCCTGTAACCGTGCTAGTTCTCCTGCTATGAATGGTACTGGATCTACTAACCCTTCATTATCTCCGAAGCGAATAGCCACAAAAATTTCATTGCTAACTTCTAGTCCTTCTGGAAATCCCTCAGTATACTCAACCTGAACATTGCTTAAAATTAAATGCTGATGATTCGCACCATGATGATTTTCTGGAGCCGGAAACAATTTTTCAATGTTGCCAACCACTCGAATTAGTGGTGCGCCCAATGAATGCTTGAAACGATGATGATTTAGGGATCTTGTTGCTTTGGTAAAATTGCTCATAAAACCCTATTTTCCCGATTTGAAAAATTTTGTTAAGCACTTTCCAGTCAATCATGAAGCAAGGCTTTTAAAAGTATACATAAGATACAAATTTACAAATCTACTAATTTCTGCTAACTGGACAAAATGTGCTGTACCGTCGCGCTCCTTGCTATGTCTGCTGTGTCTGTGTTACCGTCGTTGAACCCAGAAATTGAGAGTGCTAAGGATGAACCGATGAGTTGAGCAACTCGAAAGGCAGACGCGATCGCTCCTTCATGCAAACCATCTCCTAGATAAGCTCCCGCATAGTAGGTATTGTTCTCTCCATTCGTGGCAACTACTTCATCTCGGTATCGAAAAGATTCAGTAGTATACAACGGAGTGTGATGTTCTTGAGTGTGAATAATGCGATCTTTGGCAATCAATCCTTCTAGTTGAAACGATAAAAAATAATGCTGTGGCGATGAGATGCCGCAAAGCTGATTCAAGCAACTGTTATATCCCCATCGGGTGTCTGTCTGGAAGAAATCAAATTCCGAGGGATGCTGGATATCATGATTATCATACATAGAAGTATCCGTATGAACTGTAGTAGTTACATAATTGGCTTTCCAATTTGAGAAGCGTTTAATTTCAGCCTCGGTTGGGTCAGCTAACAGAGCCATCACTTGGTCGGGTGGTGTGGCAAACACGACTTGATCAAACTCCTGGATCTCACCCTGCGATCGCTCAATTTTCACACCATCTGGACTTCTGGAAATATTGGCAATCTCCACATTCAACAAAACTTCCCCTTGAAATCGCTCCAGAATTTTTTCAATATAGGAATATACACCGCCTTTAATCCTGAGCCATTTGACTGCGAGGTAGTCCCGGAACATCGGAATTGCCAACTCTGCGGGAAAGTTGTCAATGACTTCAAAGGGCATTGAGTAGCTATACATCGTCAGCAACTTTAGCCAGGTATTGCTCATACTTTGGTTATTCAGATATTGAGACAGTGGCTGATCGTAAAAATCTTCCATCTGGGCAAATCGGGTTTCCAGCCATAATCCAACGGAACGGGCATGGAGGGCATCGAACCGCAGATATTCAATCAGGCGGTGAATGCCTGTATAGTTGTTATCAATCGTGACACCCGATAAAAAATGACTGCCATCTTTGGGGAATAAAGCTGAACCGACACGGATGGGTTCTAGTTCCACTCCTAGCTCTTGCATGAGAGCGAGAAAGTTGTGAAATACGGTAGGAAATTCTAGCACTCCAGTTTCCAACATTTCATGGCAATCAGATTGCTTGTTAGCTCTTACGTTCTTGTTGAGTGTCCGAATATGCCCCCCCAAGATGGGCTGCCGTTCAAACACAGTGACATGATGCCCTTGCTTATCAAGCAAGTAAGCTGTAGCCATACCACTGGCTCCACCACCAATAACTGCAATTCTCATAGCTGACCTCTCAGTGGTTGAATAATGAATATGTATTACCGAAGAAGAAAAGCATACAGAGCAAGTAAATTTCTTTACGGGGATTTAGATTTAGGCATCAAAACGCGCTGCCCTTCAAAGGCTAGGACTTAAACCCCCAAAGTTTGTTAAAAATGTTTGGATTTTCAATTTTGAATTCGGAGCAAAGCAACGTGACTGTCTGTTTAGCTGTTGCCTAAAAGCACGTCGCCAGATAGTCGTTGATACAGCAATGCCCCAGTCCAGAATGTGGGAGCAAAACCTGGATAGCCCGATGAAGCATTGCAGAAATAGAAATGGTTGAGGGAGGTTTCGTGATTTAACCGTCCCAGCCCCATGTTGCGCGGTGTGAGACTGGAGCCGTAGGAATTCCCGTTGGGACACCAGCAAAAACGTTCATTGGTGGTGGGACTGCCTGTGATATGGAAGACCATATGCTTTCTAAAATTTGGCACATAGTGTTTTTCCACAACATCTAGGATGGAATCGAATATCTCTTGTTTTTTCTGGTTGTAGGCTTTGCGATCGGCTTTGCCGTCCCGGAGGGAATCGCTCTGTCGTAATTCCTTAAAATAGTCATAATTGGCAACGGTAAGGAATTCGACAATCTGGCAGTTCTCTGGGCAATCCCGACTCGCTTCTGTCAATAGAGTGGGTGTTGTCATAGCAAAGCTGGGATTGGAAAAGTCATTGTATTCATACATCTGAGCAAAGGCTTCATTCAGATCATGATGACCTGTATGGGAAAGATTCCACTTGCCAAATCCATAGTCTCGGAGGTCAAGGTCTTTGACGACGCAATAAGCCATGTAGTTGGATGCAGAATACTCATAGTTGAGTTTTCGGCGCACAGTTTTAGAGAACTTTGACTCACCAATCATTTTGGCAGCCTTTTTGGGGTCAATGTTGCAAATCACGGTGTCGCCTGTAAATTCGTGAGTTTGATGGGTGGTTAAATCCATCGCCTCAACACCCGTGATGGTTCGGTCTGTGAGTCTAAAATTCGTGACTTCATGGTTGAGTAATACCTGCCCTCCGTGGGATTCAATCACTTTGACTAACGAATTGATTACATGCTCAAAATGCTGGGTTGGGTAAAATGCACCTCCTTGATAACCCTTGAACAAAGCGACCCAGGCATAAAACGAGAGTTGATTTGGAGGCAGCAAAAAATCAAGCCATTGCAGAGCTAATAGGGTTTGGGCGGCTTGGGGTAGCTGAAACTTGTCGAATACATCCTGAAGTGTGCTGTTGAGATATTGGACGGTACAAAATACCTCACCTGTATGTTTGAGCAGTTCAATTGGCTTAACTGGAGGAGCAAGTCTTTTCAAACCTGCGCCCGTTTTTTCAACATCGTTGACAAATTGACGAATGCGATCGCCATGTGCAGGAAACAGCGTTGATAATCGCTGAATTAGTTCCTCCGGTTCCGAAGGAATATCTAATGCATATCCCGGCATTCGCATGTGGTCAAAACCATCCGGGTCGTACCGCTCAAAGGTCACTTCTTGATCCAAGCCCAGTTTCTTGAGTACCCGATTGACCGTTTGTCCTTCACCACAATCCCAAACATAGTGGAATTGGGCATTAAACGTGTATTTTTTAGCCATTGTAAACGTGTGACCAAAGCCTCCTGGATGCTCATGGGCTTCGAGCATTTGCACGGTCTTACCAGAGTTTGCCATCAAAGCGCCAAAAACCAATGCTGATAAACCACTGCCAACAATTAGGTAATCTGGTTTCATAGAAGGTTTCCTCAAACAATAAACACCTTTCGAGTGATAATAATAATGTTCTCTATGCTTCAACCCCCTCCGTCACACTAATTGGATGGTAATCTAAGTGGTTCGGCAAAATTAAATATATATTCGTGATTGCGTTCGTCGTACCCCTACAGGGAAGCAAGCTACGCGCAGAGTCTCAAAGAGAAGACGTTCCCGTACTCCTACGGGGAAACAAACTACGCGTCGCGTCTCCGTCAAGAGAAGGGTATGGAGGGAAGCGGGTTGCGATCGCTCTTGCTCCATTTGCACTGTTTCGACGATTTTATCTTAATCACCGTAATACCTCATCCCTCTACGGGGTGGGGATGTAAATAACAAAAATGACTACCGGCTTACCACTTATCATTAGTGAGAGGTTAAGGCTACAGAGCTTTTTTAAAAAGTAAAAAGTAAAA
>CAZZZY010000289.1:0-7306 GCA_964658545.1 uncultured Acetobacteraceae bacterium
TATTTATACTGTACAGTACAGCCCTCTATTGTCCTCACAGAACAAGCACTTGATTGCTCTGACTACTGTCTGAAAAAACCGTGAATCTGGAATCAGCAATCGATTGCTTTCTCACATCAATTCCAAGTAGATAAGGGGGCTGGGAGGTTAGGTTTTTGATTACTGAATCGATGCTCTACCCATTGATTAAAACCTGATACAAGCTTGAGCAAAAAATTTACTTACAGGTAACATCATGAACTTATTCACTATTGATGAATTAACCACTTTAACCACAGCGTCAAACTCGACCTCTATCTCGATCTATGCGCCAATGGAGCGTTTAGGAATCGAAACCAAGCAAAATCCGATTCGGTTAAAGAATTTGGTTCGACAAGCTGAAGAAAAATTGCTGGCGCTAGGACTGGGTGGACAGGATGCCAAAGAGTTGCTGCAACCCATTCATGAGCTAGATACATATCACTTCTGGCAACATCAAAGCGATGGACTGGCAATTTTTCTATCTCCCAGTCAGTTCCGCTACTACTGTTTTTTGATTGCAGACTGGGTGAAACAGCGCGCATACGGCGTGTTTAATCATGCTAAACCTATCCTCAAGTTTTTTCTCAATGTATCTAAGGAGGAGCAGAAAGAACGTTTTCTAGAAAGGATTAATCGCCCTGAAAAGAATTGGAAATTTTCTGTGAATGATGCGAAAGAGCGTAGCTTTTGGGATGACTATATGACTGTCTATGAGGATATGTTCAATCACACCAGTACAAAATATGCTCCTTGGTACATTATCCCCGCCGATCGCAAATGGTTTACTCGTCTGGTTGTGGCGGGTATCATTTACACGCAGTTAAAGGAACTGAATCTCAAGTATCCAAAGGTCAGCGAAGAACAATATCAAGGACTTTTAAATGCGAAGGAAATTCTGGAGAGCCAGAAATAAGGATGAAAATTGTTTGATTTTAGCGATCGCTATTCCTGTGAGTCGTGATTTTTAGGCGATCTCTCTTTTGCTCTTAATATATCGTATATTAGGTATTGGAGCCTAGAGCAAATGTCTAGACTTTTAAACTTCATGTAATTACTACAAGAATTTAACCGTGATTACAAATGCTAGTAGCCTTACCCTTGGCGCTCTCCGTCAAACTTTTGGCTTGAGACTCGACTCTAGCGATCGCTTTTTTGATGAATGGTTAAATAATGCGCCGACTCTAACCGAAGCGGAACTACAAGGACTAGATCGCCTCACTCGAAACTATACCTATCTCAGTCAAGAAGAACCACCTCTCGAAGAAATTGTTAAGCTTGTAGTTATATCACCATTGCTAGATTTAGCAGGTTTCTATCAGTTTCCTTTTTTGGTAAAAGCAGAAGTAAGTACCAATATCGAAGTTGCAGACGAAGCTAATGCTATTGCAGTTCAAGGCAGGATTGATATTTTGGTGATTCAAGATAGTTTTTGGATTTTGGTAATCGAGTCAAAGCCTGCAAGACTAGACGTTACGGCGGGAATTCCCCAAGCACTTACTTATTTGTTGAGCGCTCCCAACTTACAGTCAAGTTGTTATGCAATGGTTACAAACGGAAGAGAAGTATTGTTTTTGAAATGCGATCGCCACCAAAATGTCCCTCAATATACTAGATCCAATACTTATCGGTTACTTGAAAATACATCAGAACGTATCCAAGTTTTGCAGGGACTTAAACAAATTGGGGCTTATATTGGCGATTTGAGGAGTTAGGCGATCGCTATTTCTGTGAGTCGTAATTTTTAGGCGATAGCGAAGCGCGACCTAGGAATCGCTATTGGGATAACGTTTTAATTGAGGGGCAAGCGATCGCGCTACAGGGTATGTTAGGATAACCAGGGTTATTTCTTAAACAAAATGCAATGCGACAAGTTTAAGTTTCAGAAGTAAAGAAAGATTTTGCTTACATTATGGATAGCGCCCAACAAGAACCCATTCTTGTTAAGGAAAATGACCGCAATTATGTGGCTATTATTTCGATGAATGATTATGAGGATTTGGTAAAGATTAAAAATCTGCGTTTAAAAAATATATCGGCGGATTTAGGGGCAGAAGCTCAGGCAAATGGACTAACCTTAGAACTGTTAAACGAGATACTTAACAGTGATGCTTAATCGCTATGTTTTAGATGCTAATGTCTTAGTTAGTGCTGTTTTATCTCCTAATTCTACTGCTAATCTAGCTTACCAAAAAGCTCTTGAAACTGGCATTTTATTGATTTCAGTTGAAACAGCAAAAAGGCGCGTTAAGTAACGCACCCTACAAGATATGCGATCGCACTGAAACAGATTCATCATACTAGAATCTCTTTGCAAGAATAGCGATTTTTTTTGCATCCTGCGTTTTTTCCGTGGAGTCCATATTTCGCCAATAGACATCGTCTCCAACAAACGCCATTTCTTTTTGTGGCAAAATATTGATTGTGATTATACCCAAATCATAGTAATTACTATAATCAATTGTTGACAATACGCTCATCTTTATACTTTCGGTTAATGCAGAGTTCTTTATACCATCTTTTATAATTGCTACATATTTCTCAAGGCTAATGCCCATCACCTTTGCTTCTCTCTTTATCCCAACAACATTTCGGTTCCCAACCTTAATGCTTTTTATGCCGTCAAGCTCTTCTATTCTTATTGCATCAGATTCCTTATCTGCTACGCCAATTATGATGCCACCAGCAGAATCAGGCCCATTATTTGCAATCGCCGCAATCGTATTTACTAACTTTTGGATTATGGTGCTATCAATTTCACGAGCATTTGAAAGCGTAAGAATACCTTGCTTCAACTCGTAATTACCTAATTCGATTTCAGACCTTCTAATTGCAGCGTCAATATCAGGACAGGTATTTCCTATAAATGCGCGTGGATTTCTGTCATTCGGTATAAATTGTTGTTGAATTAACCCTTTCACTTGGTCGATATTTCTTCTTCGTTCAACAGGAGATGCAGCCCTTTGCCCAATTTCAACCCGCCTTCCTAGCCCACGTAGAGATTCTTTCACTCCACTGTAGTTGCTAATCTTTTTATTCTCCTTAATCAGTAGTTCATGAAATGAAATAAACACAATGGCAAATATTGATGGAAAAGGGTTACTGTTTCGAGTCGGGAAAACGATACTCTTTAGCGTTTCGATCTTGCCTGCATTGCAGACCTGAATTATTTCATCTATACAAAATATAAATTCTTTCTGAAAGGTGTCATCACCATGTATTTGCAAGACGTTTGAAATCCTTTCAGATTCACTGTCGTCAGAGTTGTATACTCTATCGAGCGCTTCTCTTGATCTCTCTAGACAAACGCCTCCAATAATACTTGCACCAATATCCGCGACACATTGCTCATCCATACTGTCACGCAAATCTGTTGATCTAAGTATTCCTTGTTTTACCCAAAACACTTCCTCGGCCTGAATGAGATAGCCATGCTTTGTCTTTGGAAGGTCAATACTAATTGAAGGCATTGATGTTAGAGGTAATACATTATGAGAAACATCCCCTCGTAATTTGCAGGATATTGTCCTCACCATGTTTGAAAAGGGGTTTTGAACTCCAGCTTGACGACGCTCTTGGTCGCTTAATCTATGACCATAGGTATTGATTCTGTCAAAAACATCATTGATCTCTGCATCAGATGCATTTCTCATTACTGATAATGCCAAGGTATAGTCCAGCAAAATACTTATTTCTTTTGGTGTAAGGTATGGTCCCGTTTCGTTTTTTTCGAATAGCCCCTCGTCTGCATTTTTCTTTGCAGTGGGAAAATTATTTACGTTGAAGTATCGATTATCTAAATCTGGGAACGACGTTTCGATAAATGACAGTATTGCCTGGAGTCGTTGAAGCCCATCAATGATTTCATATGTCCCCGTCTCCCCATCACGTTCAGCTATCAATATGGCTGGTATAGGGTATTTCTTTAATATGGATTCGATCAGCTTTTGTTTTTCCGTAAGCGTCCAAACAAGTTTCCGTTGATACCTTCTATTCACATATAACTTAGTCTCTCTATACATCGAATATAGAGATTGAATCGATGTGGGTTGAGATATAAGTTCTGCCATGTTTTTGCTTTCAAAAAATATTCTATGACAAATATTATATGGTTTGTTAGACAAAACAACCAATGAGTGTAATAACAAGATTTTTGTAGGGTAATCTATCCAAATAGAGTTTTATCTGGCAAAAAGCAACCTTGTAGAGT
Organism: uncultured Acetobacteraceae bacterium; assembly: GCA_964658545.1. GTDB lineage: Bacteria > Cyanobacteriota > Cyanobacteriia > Cyanobacteriales > Nostocaceae > Nostoc. Next base: position 4,229 of record CAZZZY010000289.1, read on the forward strand.
GTTCTAGCGGAGAGTAGCGCACAACCAATTAGCATTAAGTAATATTTGATGCGTTAAATTGCACTAACAAACCCTACAAGATCGGCGACTCAGGGGAGTAATATATTACGATCGCGAAGCGCTCCGTCGAAATCGCTATTATGCTCGTGTTTTGCCACAGAATATGGTGCTAAATAGAACTAACTCACAGACAAGAACCTTTCGCTCGAACGGCATCGCATCTATCTATTTTTCCTCCACAAGCGATCGCTATTACTATGAGCCGTGATTTTTAGGCGATCGCCTCAATTATCTAACTGCTAGAGGTTTTGCTGATAACTTAAGAACAAGGAAATAGGCGATCGCGTAACATAAAATTATAACTGACTTCAAAACAGCAAATTATATGCTAGAAGCAAATATACGCGACAACCAAGAGCTTTCTCAGCTAATCCAACAAGCCAAGTCTAAGCGAGAAGCGATCGCCTTAGTCCAAGAAGGGCAACCAAAAGCAGTAGTCATCTCAGTTGCTCCCGACTTAATGAATTCTCGACATTTAAAAAGCTGGTTTACTAATTGCTTTTAGATAAAAATTAAAATTCCCCAAGTCAATAATTAAATTGATTTGGAGAATAATAGTGTTCTAGTGTAAAAGAAGAGGTTAACTTCTAGTAATTGTAGTCTAACAATCAGTTGTAAAGATAAGAGGTAAATATCGGGTAGAAATCGGGTATTTTCCTAAAGCTGCTTTAAGCGATAGCCCAATCCATGAACTGTCTCAATAAAATCATCGGCAGCACCTACGTCTTTAAGTTTATACCGTAAACTCTTAATGTGAGACTTAACAGTTTCCTCGCTCGGAGGGTCATCAAGCGACCAAATACGCTCAATAATTCCGGCTCGACTTAGCACCCGCCGACCGCTAGAAACCATTAGTTCTAAAAGAGCAAATTCTTTAGGTGTTAGGTGTAAAGGCTTGTCAGAGTATGTGGCTTCATAAGTGCTAGAATTTAAACGCAGATTACCCCAACCAAAGTCTGAAGAAGATGTTGCGGCACTATTGCGGCGCAACAGGGCGCGAACACGAGCCATTAACTCTGGCATTTCAAAAGGTTTAACCATATAATCATCTGCCCCAGCATCCAACCCGGTAATTTTGTCACCAAGGGTATCGCGTGCTGTTAACATGAGCACAGGTATTGTGATATTACGCGATGGGCTACGTACTGATGTAGGCGATCGCAAGCGTTGACAAAAACTCACACCATCTAGCTTGGGTAAAGTAATATCTAGTACCACCAAATCATATTCCAGCACTTTGATGCAATCCCACGCTTCCTCTCCATCTTGGGCTATATCTACCACATATTGACGGTCAGTTAGGGCTTCCATCAGCATCTCTGCTAACTGGACATCATCTTCAACTACCAAAATCCGCATTGTCAGAATATTTGTAAATTAAAAAACTAGACTAAATTCCAATACCTAACTTTAATACTTTCAATTTGATTTCGGACGAGGAAAATTAGAAGGTGGCTGGAAGTTTTCTACTGGTACCTCTTTGAGTGCCTTCTGCATAAAATCACGCCAAATAGGAGCAACCATACCTCCGCCTGTCGCGTGGCTAGATAATTGTCGGTTGTTGTCCCTCCCTACCCAAATGGCAGTCGTTAACTGCGGTACTGTACCAATAAACCAAATGTCCTTCTCTGCGGAGGTTGTACCCGTCTTTCCCGCAACTGGACGACCGATATCTGCACCTCTACCAGTTCCTTCTTTAACTACCGTTTGCATTACGTCTAAAATTGCTGCTGATGCCCAAGGGTCAAGAACTCGCTGAGGTTTAGGAGTATTATCTATTAACACATTGCCACTACCGTCAGTAACACGGGCAATAATCGTTGGAGGCGATTGCCAGCCGTAATTAGCAAAAGTTGCATAAGCGCCTTTAATATCATAGATATAAGTTGTTTCTAAAGGGACAAAATTTCGTAGTTGTCTAACATCTGGTAAATCGCGGAAACTAATAGCTAAACCGACTAGTCCTCCAGCCAGCACGGAACTTGATAGCATAGTAATTGATAAGAGTGTGCCACCAGTTACTTGACCGACTCTTTTGAAAAACTCAAAACTAGATAAAGTCTGAATTTTTGATTGTTTCTCTTCAAAAGTTTTAAATGAAGACACGGCAATTGGATTTCCTAATTTATAAATTTAACTACAATTTATTTAGTTTTTACAATCTTTGGATATCTTTTATGATTCTCATAATTGACTCAAAAAAGATACAATTATGTATAAAATATTGACTTTTTATCCAGTTATTTTCTTCCTATTCTATATAGTATTTCACCCTTAATTCATTACCTGACTTGGTGGAATCTCCTCAAGAGGGATAAGTGCTTCCATCACGGATTTAACAATTGGTGCGGCGACGGTACCACCATAAACATTTTCTCCTTTTGGCTCATCTACCACTGCTAAAACTATATAACGGGGAGACTCCACTGGTAATATACCCAAAAAGCTAGTGATGTAAGCGCCTCTTTTATAACCGCCAGTGGAACTTGCTTTTTGTGCTGTACCAGTTTTACCAGCTATGTGATACCCAGATATTTGTGATGCTTTTCCAGTTCCTTCTTCAACCACAGTTTCCATCATTTTAATCACCTTTTTGGTTGTAGTGCGTGAGAAAATTTGGCGTGGTGTGGAGAAGGTGGGTGAGTAATGTATCTGTCCTTTGCTATCAATCAGTCCCCGGATTACATGAGGTGTAACTAATTTCCCACCATTAGCTAAAGCTGCGTGTAATTGCACTATTTGTAACGGTGTGAGAGAAAAGCCTTGGCCAAAAGAGGTAGTTGCTGGTTCAATGGGTGAAGCAACAAATTTTTCTTGACTTTTCAACTGTCCACTAACTGCAAATGGCAAATCTGTATCAACAGTTTGACCTACTCCTAAGCGTTGAAGCCAGTTGTAATAAATTGAAGGACGCAATCGCTGCATAATTTCCACCATGCCAACATTGCTAGAGTATTGGAGAATTTGAGTAACACTAATTTTCCGATAATTGTTTTCCTCAGCATTTTTAATAGTGTA
>CAZZZY010000290.1:0-7301 GCA_964658545.1 uncultured Acetobacteraceae bacterium
CTGGTCATACTAATTGGGTACGAACCGTAGCTTTTCATCCCCAAGGTAATACCATTGCCAGTGGCGGTGCAGATGAAACAGTGAGAATTTGGGACATAGAGACAGGAAATTGCCTGCAAGTCTTGCGGGGTCATACAAATTGGCTACTTTCAGTTACCTACAGTCCCGATGGACAAACCTTAGCCAGTACTGGTAGCGACAAGCAGGTACGGATTTGGGATGTCAAGACAGGTGTTTGCCTGGGTGTGTTATGTAATCACACTAATATTGTCTCATCACTTGTTTATAGTCCTGATGGCAAGATGCTAATTAGTTGCTGTGCAGATTCCCTAATTCGAGCTTGGGATGTTGCTACAGGGGAATGCTTGAAAATTTTTCGTGGGCACACAAACGGTGTGTGGTCAGCTAAATTTAGTCCAGATGGGCAAACCTTGCACAGTAGCAGTCAAGATGCAACCATCAAAATTTGGGATTTCAAGACTTGCCAATGTCTAAGAACCTTGGAAGGACATACTGATGCTGTGATCAGTGCTGCCAGTCCTGATGGTTATCTGCTGGCAAGCGGAGGAACCGACCAAACCGTGAGAATTTGGGATATGAAAACTGGGAAGTGCTTGAGAGTGTTGATTGGACACACACGATGGATTTTTGCGATCGCATTTATCCATTCTCCGGTTAAAAGTCCAATTCTTGCTAGCAGCAGTGAAGACCAGACCATCCGCTTATGGAATGTCGAAACAGGTGAATGTCTGAAAATTCTCAGAACTCCTAGACCTTATGAAGGCATGAATATTACAGGGGTCGTTGGTTTAACGCAATCTGTGCGAGCGTCACTTTTGGCACTAGGAGCTATAACAGAAGGTTCTTAAATAAATTAAATATGCATAATGCAGATTAATTTGATTCTTTAATCCTATTTACTGTGCAAAAACAGGAAGATCCATTAACGATGGCTGTAATTCGGGAATTACTGCGTTCTTTAAAGGTTAAAACTGCCCAAGTATCGGAAATTTCGCCAGATTCTGAAGTTTCAGAATTAGCTCGGCTTCAAAAATAAGTCAAGAAATGAAGCGATAGATATTACAGGACTGTTCATCTACACTCAACAGATGCTTGAGGTTTCCTTTCCCTCTCTTCCCGTTGCCGTTGACGATACTCCAATACCTTCTGGATCAACTCGACATCCTCAGTATTCAGCCGATAATACCGAACACGCTGCCCATCCTCCATTGGTCGCCGCGATTCAGTGGACAAGCCCAGTTGTGAAAGATACTGCCCCAAAATCCACATCGGAGACTCCGATAGCGGGATGGTCAGATTGAGAATGCCTTTAACGTGAGAGGCATTGCGCTTAGAGAACTCAGCCAAAGCCTGAATCATCGCCTCGTCGCCTTTAATCTCAACCCCAGCCATCAGATCCATATCTTTGGCATTAGTAACTTTACGATAATGCTCTTCATCGATGGCGATACCCGCCGCTTTCATCCACCGCGAAGTTGCTTCATCACCACCATCTCCCACAGGCACAATGGTATTGCCCATTTCCTCTAAGAGCGATCGCTTCAAGTCAGAGGGGCGTGCCAATCATGCCTCAAATCTACCTGTGGGTAGTTTTATCTTCTTCTTCTGCCTTCAAGTATAGATGCCTAGCCAAAACTTAAGTTAGTAAATTGGAGGAATCCATAAATCAATAAAGACTACCAATGCTCTCTCCAGATAAACCAAATCCAAAAGAGCCACCGCTTAGTTCAGGGGAAACAGATCACCAAACCATTCTACCTACAGCCCCAATACCAGAATCTATTAGTCAAAATATTGAAACTGAGCCTCTAGCATAGCTGCCTTTTTTGATGAGAGCATTATTGTAGTTTTAAGTTAGATGACTAAGGTTTTTTAGGAAGTAGTGGAGCGAACGCTACATTCTGTCCATTTACGGTTAATTGGGTTGCTTCTATGACTTGTCCATAGCTGTTGCGGCTACCAAAACCCTGAACTTGAACTAAGTCATTTCCTTGAATCATATTGACTAGTAGCTCGCCGATATGGGGCGGAAACTTAACTTCTAGTCCAGAGGAAAGGATAAGTCCGTTAAGTTCTCCCCGATGCCCAACCAGCCAATGCTGAGTATTTCCCTCGGCAGAAAAACTGATGTAGCTAGCAGAGTTGGCAGGAGGCGGGGGAAGAGTTTTAGGAGATTGAGCAGCAATTGTCTGCTGAGTCTTTTGATTTGTAATCTGAATTGCCCGGACTTCCTGCCCGAACCGAGTAGCTGTACCAGCCATAGCAGTGATGCTAACCTCAGCACTTGGAGCAATCAAGTTAGTCAGTTGGTTGCTCAGATGAGGGGGAAACTTGACCTGAAGTCCATTTTTGAGCAGTAAACCATCTACTCTGCCTTCGGGATTGAGTAAGTATTGTTGCACTGTACCAGTGTAGGTTACAGTGTAGCCATGAGATGCGGGGGCATCAGGAGCAACTGGACGGTCTGGATTAACGATCGCCGCAGGCAATACCCGTCCTTCCATCGCTGACTGCTGGTTAATGGTAAAGTAAGCCCAAACACCAGCCAAGGTGATTGCTACTCCAGCGACTCCACTGCTAAGGATCAAGCGTAGGTTGCGGCGGCGAGTCTGATCTTGAGTCTGTTGGATACGCATAAGTTGTAATGCCTCCTGAAAATTGTCTGGAGAAATGCCTGCCTCTGTAGCAGCTTGAACCAGTTCTGAAGGTGCGTAGTCATAGGATTTTTGCCCTTGGAGTCGTGCTGCTAAGGCAAATAGTTCTGTAGCTGTTTGGTTCGGAATGCGATCGTGAGAGTCCTTCATAATTACTGTCTGATCAAATTGAGGACTGCTGGTAAGAGTACATTACCAAAAGTCCGTATGGGCAAATTACAAAAGTGCAAAAATCGTGCCAAAGGTACAGGTGAAGTCAAAGCGGATCGGGGAAGATAAGAAATGGATGCTCCCTATTTTTGGCGCTAAAAGTTTTATCAATTAATTGAGTGAATCAACGTCCTATGCCCCTACGACGCTTGAGTTTGCGGCGACAACTGACAATTTTGACAGTTCTGTTTCTGAGTCTGAGTGGATTAGCGCTATGGCTAGTCATACAACTGTTTGAGAGCCTGGAGGGGACAGTAATTGCCCGTAATCAGCGTGAACTGGCAAGTGCTAATACACGCCTAATCAAGTTATTTTGGGAATCTCGGCTAAATCATCAAGAAATCGCTGATGATCATTTAAATAAGTCGTTACAGGATTTATCAACAGACGCTTTAGCAAATTTTCCCCGTGTAGAAGGGGGCTTCTATCTTCTACAGCGTGATCGGCTGCTGGGATACGCTTTTCCGACTCATGGTGGTCCAGTGCCAAAAAGAGACATTCCTCCCAGTGAACAGGACTTAATTTTACAATTGGCGCGACAGGCAACTAGTCAGGGTTTACCCCAAGAACTTGTACTGCGTCCAAAGCTGGATATTCTGGTACTGCGAGTAGATCCATTACCCCTTTGGGGGTCAGTGTGGACTATGAAACGGATGCCACGTACAGAGGATGGGGGGCAGAAAATTCTCAGTGGGCTGATAGTGTTGGGGATTTTAATTGTCGGTATATGGACGTTTGCTATTGCGATGCAACTCCAGTGGGGCGTGCAGAAACTACAGCAAAGTCTCAAGGCGATGGAGGTAAATCCAGCAGAGCAGATACCGCCTTTACCTGCTGAGATGGGACTATTAGGAAGTGCAATCAACACAATGCAGTTTCGCCGTCAAGATTTGGAGCAACGACTGCGGCGAGTTGAACAGTTGGCTTCATTAGGGCAATTGGTAGCAGGTGTTGCTCATGAAGTTCGTAATCCCCTGGCGAGTATGCGGCTGAACTTGCAATATACAGAACGCCAACTACAGAAACAGGCGATTAACCATCTCCCCATTGCGAGTCTGCTCGAACAGGTAGAGCGTTTGGAAAATCTGGTTCAAAGACTTTTATACTTTGACCACAACCAACAGGAAATTCCGACAGTGACTTCCCTAGAGACGATCGCTCAAGAATCAATCGCGTTACTACGCCTAAAAGCTGAAGAATGGGGAGTTGATCTAGTTTATCTGCCTCCCACCCCATCCTTAGCGCAAATACCGCTTTGTCGTCACGAACTGGGACAGGTATTCGTGAATTTGATTTTGAATGCAATTCAAGCAAGTCCCATTGGTGAACAGGTGAAAGTTGGAGTTGAGCAGATATCAAAGAATGGAGAAAGGGGTAATTCCCTTTTGCTTGCTTGGGTGGAGGATCGGGGAAAGGGCTTATCTGCCGAGGCTCAAGAGCAAATTTTTGTGCCGTTCTATTCTACTAAACCGGAAGGAACAGGGCTAGGGTTAGCCATTAGCCACGAAATTGTGACACGCAATCAAGGTTATATCAATGTGCAATCGGAACCGGGATGTACTCGCTTCAGCATTTACTTACCTATAAACGAAGATGAGGCGAAATGGCAAAGATTTTAGTTATTGATGATGAAAAAGCATTACGACAGGCAATCGCCCAAATCTTGAACAGTGAAGGGCATGAGGTGCTAGAAGCGGCAGACGGAGAACAAGGATTAAAGTTGTTACAAAACTCAGCAACTCATTTTGATTTAGTATTTCTCGATTTGAAAATGCCCAAAACTCAAGGGATGAGCGTGTTAAAGCAATTAGAGCAAAAGCGGTTTGAGTTGCCCGTGATTGTGATGACAGCCTATGGAACCAGTCGCACCGCAATCGAAGCAATGCAGTTAGGTGCTTACGATTACCTGACTAAACCATTTGACTTAGATGAACTGGTGAATTTGACTACAAAAGCATTAGCCCATCATCAAGAACCATTGTATCAGGTTGGTGAGTCTACCTTGCAGGCAGGACAGGAGGAATTGTTAGGGCGATCGCAACCGATGCAATCAGTCTTCAAGCTCATTGGTCGTCTTGCCCCCACAGATACAATCGTTCTCATTACTGGAGAATCTGGCACTGGTAAAGAATTGGTTGCTTCGACGCTTCATGCTGCCAGTCCCCGCAGCAAAGCGCCATTAGTGAAAGTTAACTGTGCTGCACTGCCAGAACACTTGCTAGAAGCAGAACTATTTGGACATGAAAAAGGAGCGTTTACCGGCGCAAATCACCTGCGAATTGGACGGTTTGAGCAAGCAAATAGCGGCACAATTTTTTTGGATGAAGTTGGAGAACTCAGTCTCGCTATTCAAGGTAAACTCCTGCGGGTGTTGCAGGATTGTTCTTTTGAACGTCTGGGCAGCAACCAGACACACACAGTCAATGTGCGAATTATTGCAGCAACCAATCGCAATCTAGAGAATATGGTGCGGCAAAACCAGTTTCGGGAAGACCTTTTTTATCGCCTTAACGTCGTGCGGTTGGAGTTGCCACCCTTGCGCGATCGCCCAGAAGACTTAGAGCAACTTACTCAACACTTTCTCAGTACTACTGCTCTGCGACGGGGATTCAAGCGGTTGGCGCTGGCTGAGTCGGCGATGAAGAGGCTGAGGGATTATACTTTTCCTGGTAATGTGCGGGAGTTGCAGAACACTTTGGAACGGGCAGCTATCCTTTCAGGTGGACGCACAATTTTGCCGGAACATCTAGTCTTTAGCCAAACGGATGAGATATGAGTATACCTGCATTAACTTCAACTCTCTCTGTAGAAACTCGTTTAGAGACGCAAGCAGTTCTTTATCCAACGCTACGACAGTTAGTGCAACTGTTACCTTGGAATCATCAGCGAGTTCGAGAACATTTGCAAGCAGAAGCCAAACACAATCCATTTTTGCGGCATCGAAGCTCTAATAATGGGGAAGCATTGCTAGAAGACATTTTACCAAATTGGTATAGTCCAGTTGCAATGGAACCAAGCTTACAAGAGCATCTGCGTGGGCAAATTGCCGCTTTAGATTTGCCACTCAAACAGCGAGAAGCACTGTTATACCTCATGCAATGGCTTTCACCATCCGGCTATCTAGAAGAATCGCCCCAAGTCTGGGCAGCAGGAAGCGGTTGGAACGCCAAGGAGTTAGAAGCGGTTGTGTCGCATTTACAAAGCCTCGATCCACCGGGGATTGGGGCGCGATCGCTCCAAGAATGTCTGCGATTACAGCTTCAAGATCGTCCGAATAGTTTGGCTGTTTTACTGGTACGAGATTACTTAGCAGATGTAGCAGATTGTATTGGTAATTCAACTCAAGCCAAGCAACATCAACAATTGTTGTTGGAGAAATTGCGATTAGAGCTTGCAGAAAGGGTTTGTGTCATAGAATTATCGCTCAATCTGCCAGCTTTGTTAGTAGCAATTCAAGAAATTCAAACCCTAGAACCTCTACCAGGAAGGAACTTTAACCATCATCCCGTAGCGATCGCTATCCCAGATTTACAAGCCGAACTCAATGCCAACGGGTGGCAGGTTTCTTTGACTTCTGAAGTGAGTCTTGAGTTTTGCTTGGATGAAGAAGCGATCGCAATGCTAGTCCAATCAAACCATAAGATGCAAGAAACCCTGCTACAACAAGCACGGAATTTATTGTCAGCACTAAACCAGTGGCAGGAAAATTTACTCCAAGTCGGGCAATTTTTGGTTAATCGTCAGCAAGCCTTTCTCACAAGTAAAGATAGTTTAGATTTAGTACCAACACCTCAGCAGCTAATTGCTCAATCAGTCGGGCTTTCAAATGCTACCATCAGCCGCATTGTGCGAGAGCGCTATTTGCTAATTAGCGGAGGGCAAAGTCGAATTGTGCCGTTGCAGTCGTTCTGTACTTCTGTTGGTATTGGTGGACGCACACCCATACAAATCCAACAGTTGATTATTCAACTAATTCAACAAGAACCGCCAACTAAACCCTACAGCGATGAACAACTTGCCCAACTATTAAAACTGCGATTTGGAATGGCGATCGCTCGACGGACTGTAGTCAAGTACCGAAAACTGGCAGGAATCGAATCTTCCCACGCGCGTAAACTTAATAAATCCAAAAATAGGTAAGGGCTAAGGTGATCGCAGTTAGCGGTAGCCCAAATCGCAAGTGTTCTCCAAAAGTGAGCCGATATCCCTGTTTGGCAACAGCCTCTGCTACAATCAAGTTTGCCACTGAACCGAGCAGTGTGAGATTTCCTGCCAGTGTTGAAGCCGCCGCTAGTAGTAGCCAAGTGCGGGTGTCAGGATGGGGAATTAGGTGATGTAGTAGCAGGACAGCTGGTACATTCGACACTAGATTTGATAGCAATGCCGTTATCCCCAAAATGCTCAAGGGATCGTGAA
>CAZZZY010000291.1:0-7292 GCA_964658545.1 uncultured Acetobacteraceae bacterium
TATCAGGCTTTGAGGGTTTTGGAGTCTTGGAAACTGACGAACCTCCTAAAATTTCTGTAACAATGGGAAGTGCTGTTTCACCCACTCGTTTTAATACGTCAAGCCATCCCATATATTTATCCTCTTAATTGCTTGCTGCTTACTTGTCTAGTATTCCCAAATAGCAAAAGCTTTCTACAAATACCTTGTTTTTTGGGAACGATTACAGGCTATAAGTGCTTTCAGCGCTTTGCGTCTACCCAGAGAAAATTTTCGCGCGCGATCAGGCAGAACCCGAACCCAGTCTACAAGCTGATATCATTTTCGAGTCTACTGATGCAGTGCAAAAGCTGATTGGGCGATTGGCGGCGCAGGCGGGACTTGATATCAAAGTTCACTGTCACATAATGCGCCATGCTTGCGGTTACTATCTGGTGAATCAGGGTTATAACACGAGAGAAATTCAAGATTTTCTTGGACACCGCGATATCAAACACACTGAAAAATATACCAAGCTGAATGCTCGACGTTTCCTGAATTTTGATTGGGGTGATTTGTGACATCCGAGTAATCTGGTGTTGGAAGGATATATAACAGTACAATAGGCAAATCGTTTGTATAAAATTTTTGTATTATTTGTGTTATTGCTTGTACAATCTGAAGTAAACTTTTTTTATAAACAAGCTAATTCTTGAAGGATACTGTCATGCCAGAAGAAAGCAGCATTGGACTAGCAGAGTTAATTGAGCAAGTCAAACGCGAGTTGCTTTCGACAACACAAGATACAGAAGTGCCTTTTCTAAGCGTAGATACTGTAGAACTGGAGTTACAAGTGACAGTACGTAAAGAGGGAAAAGCGGGCTTAAAAATGTATGTTGTTGAGATGGGTGGAGGAGGAAGTCTAGATGATGTGCAAAAAGTAAAAGTTACTTTATCTCCACTTTTAACTAAAGAAGCACGCCTTGCTATTTACCAAAAGCGTTATCCACAACACTGGATAGAGTTAATGAATAAAAGTGTTGAAGCTTTGACAAAAGGTGCCGATGATAATTTAGGTGATGAGTACTGATAAGCTGAAGTTTAAGGAAGTATATAGGTGGAGTTATTAAGGTTATGTCTGTCTCCAGTAAATAAACTTCACTTCAAAATATCTGCCTACTCAAGCGCAGGTGAGGGAGAAATTGAGTCAAAATTGCCTTTTTTTAATAACGATATTGATCGACTTAATACCCTTATTAAAACACTAGATGCTGTTGATTTCTCCTTGGCATACTTTAAAGAAGAAGAACTGGACTGGATTGTAAGGCTTGGTCTTATCAAAGAAGATAAGAGTGCTTTTCATCCAAACTTCTTGGTTAATATTGGACAGAATCTTTTCCAAGCTCTTTTTCCTACTGGAAGTCAAGTCGATAGGATATTGGAAAGGGCAATTACTTTAGCAGAAAATAACCACACCCAACTTCACATACAGTTTCAGTTTCATGCAAATTCTGAGCAGCCTTCTCAGTTACCTTATTATCCCTGGGAGTTAGTGCATAATGGCCAAAAATTTTTAGCACAGGATCGTGTGACTTTTTCGCGCTATATTGCCCATCGTAGTACGCCACCTAACAGACTACCTGTTGATAAGGTTAATGTACTACTAATCTCATCGGCAGCTTTCGATTTAGATAATAAATTACAGCCGTTCTCTAGTAATGAACAACAAGCAATACGCAAAGGTCTAGATAAATCCAAGCGAAAAAAATTAATTTCTCTTACTAAACTTAAGGTTGCTAAGTTCAATGAATTACGAGTTTATTTAACTGAGAATCAGGATAAACAAGCTCCTCATGTAATCCATTTTGATGGACATGGTATATATGGAAAGCGCTGTACAAATAATAAATGTAGAAAAATCAACCCAGGCATCAAAGTAGAAAAGTGCAAAAGGTGTGGTTTTTCTGTGTCTAGTCCTGAAGGCTATTTAGTTTTTGAGGATGATCAGGGTAAAGCTGATTATATCAGTGCTAGCAAGTTTGGCGATTTAATACAGCAAACTAGTTTTGGTAATGAAAAGCAACAGGGCGTATTCTTGGTAGTACTTAGCGCTTGCAAATCTGGGATGGCATTGGCGGCTGATTCAGATTTTAATGGTATTGCTCAAAACTTAATTAGTCGGCAAGTAGCCGCAGTTGTGGCAATGCAATATCTTATCACTGTACCTGCTGCGACTGCTTTTGCAGAGCAGTTTTATCGCTCTTTAGGTCAACAAAATCCTTTGGCTACCGCAGTCAGTCATGCTCGTGAGGCAATGGGCTTTGACAGTAATCAATGGTATCGGCCAGTACTATACTTACGCTGGGAAAATAACGTAGGTGGAAAAGTTTTTACTGAGTCGTCAGCATCTGCTCCAAAAAATCAAATAGAGCAAGTAATTCAATATTTAGTTCATCAACGAGACTCTGCCACATCTACAGAAATTTCTGTAGAGTTGAGTAATGCAGTAGATGAAGTACAATCTGTTATAAAACAAACTCAATTTCTCAAGCCAGCAGAAAGATGGTTGGAAGATGAAAATTTTAGATGGGAGTTGGCATCTACATTAGCAAATAAAACTTTAAAATTAGAATATTTAAAAATTTACAAGAATTCACATGCTAAAAGACAAGCAAAGTATCAATACCAACTTAACTTGTATAATTGTCTCAATTGGCTTTTAGAGGGTTTCCAAACTTGGCAGGCCAAAGAAATAGATAACTTTTATAAAGATTTGAGTGAGTTCCCCGATCGATTTTATATTGATGCTTTAAATCTTTTTAAGAATATGGCGGTAGAAACTTTTGTTTATGACAAGAACATAATTACTGTCATACATTTATATGTCGATATATTGGTAGATAAAATTAATAAATTTAAGTAAATCTTTTTTAAGATATTGCTATAGATTTTCTCCTCCAATGCCCTCTTACTACTGTTCCGTTTCTATAGTGTGATTGAATCCACATATAGCCGTTTCTATTGTCGTAATTAAATTCCTGGCTTAGTTGCAATCCTTGGGAGAATTGTTTTTTTTTTATTGTTTTATTAGGAGAAATACTTTTTTTAGGAGGAGGTTTTGGCTCAAAATGCTTATTACTAGCTTGATAAGTTTTGAGGCTTTCTATCGCTAATCCTAAGTATAATACAGTTTGCTGTACTTGTGGTGACTGCAAACTAATTAATCTTGAACGAATTCTTTCCAAAGTTTCTATAAATTCAGTTAAATAATCTTTGTTAACCATATTTTAAACTATATCCATAGTAATAATTTCATGCATTAACTAGTTAACCTAATAATTAATTACAATAATTCTTGATCTAAGACGAAATAGAGACTCATATATAAATACGGCTCACATTCTTATGATGTTTAGCTTTAGAGATATTTGAGCTTAATTATTAATAGTATCTATTTGATTCTCATTTATGTATCTAGTAAGATTTCATAATATTACTGAAAACCATATAAGTCACTACCGCTAACTAGGACAGTAAATTATGAATAGATGTAGTGAAATGCAAACATAAATCCTCAAAAATACCTTGTTTACGGCTTGAAGTGTTTATATTTGCATTTCACTATAAATAGAATGAATATTTAATCTAATAAATTAAGGCAAGACAAAATAAGTAAAATTCTCTGAATAAATATCAAAATAATAAAATTTTATTTTAATACCACAAAATATAGCAGTTCTTATCTCAGTGAGGTACAAGCAAGAATAATTAACCGCAGATTTAGACGCGTTAGGAGATGGGCGCAGATAAATTTGTACCTCAGCAGACTAGGAAACGCTATATGAGCAGTATTTGAATGCACTAGCACCATATTGAAAAATTACAATGTGGTGGTATGGCAAGCTCAAATACATAAGACAATCTTGCCATTAGCTAGAAAACTTAACGAATCTTGAAGTTCAGTGTTCTGAACTTTAAGATGATAAACAATAACGATAAATATCTTACCCTTCTGGAACAAATTCGCTGGGGTGTAAAGCCTAAGTGCCCTTACTGCGAATCAACAAATGCTACAGCATATAAGAATGAACGAAGATACCATTGTAATGATTGTTATATTTCTTACAGTGTTACTGTCGGTACGCTGTTTCACAAAACTCATGTCAGCTTGGAAAAATGGTTTTTGGCAATTCGCCTTATCCTAAATTCGCCAGAAGCTATTAGTGTACGTAAACTGGCTAAAGAAGTTGGAGTTAACAAGAATACTGCTTGTTATATGATTGAGCGTATCTATAAAGCTGCATCTGAAGAGCGGGAACTCATACAAAAACTTGTAAATATTGAGGGTAAATGAGCAATCATAGGGATAGTTACGCTAAGGTTGAAAACCTTACTAGGTAGGCATTATATCAATATTTTTTGCAATTCTCAAAGTACCAAATAATCTATAGATTATTTGGTGCAACAATTTAATAAGGCGCAGTAAGGGTTTGAAGCTCTTAAATTTCTGAGACTTCAATTGGTACGGTTTTATCCGTGGCGATCGCAGTATTGAAAACAGCCCATTAATTCCTTAGCTTAACTTTCGGGATCATTGCTCATTTGACCCCAGGAACTATCATCAGAGTTCATGAATCAGTTAAATTCTCTCGGTGTCAACGAAGAATGCAAACGCCGAATGATCTCTAGTGCTTATCGAAAGTTATACTTACCGAAATGCTTGCTCTAGATTTTACTCTGTTTAAACCTTAACTTAGTAAATTTCTTGAAAACTAATGTTCTCCAAGCTATTTCTTTATCATATTTATTACTTATTGTGCTGTTTAGTGTTTTCGCCACTCTCGTGGGTATTTTGTCTTCTACATTTAATTCACGAATTCTATTAAGAATACTCTGAACTAAGTCTTTCAGAAGAATACCGTATTTATCAAGATAAGAGTAATTGAAATCTTGCTCAAAAATCTTTTTTGAATATGCTTTGAATTTGTAATTACTATATTTTCCATCTTCTACAATTGTGGATAATTTTTCATAAATTTTAGGGTATACACTTCCTCTTGCACCTACTACAAGCAGCAATCCCCTATTTCTCAACCTTAGAACAAGATTATTGAGTTCATTACTCAAGCTATCTAGTTGATATTCTTCAGTGAAAAAATTACTCGTAATTATTAAATCAAAACTTAGGTTTACTTCTTTATATAAATAGGAGGTATATTTATTATCTTTGTATATCTTTCTCGTTAATTGAATATTTTTAAATTCATCAAACGAACCATGATGATAAGGAACTTGCCAGTGATATTTATCAGATTTATAATTGACATATTCAGTAAAATTGTGTAACCATCTCCGAAATTCTTGGCTCCTTTCTACATAGTCACATTGAATTTGTAAGTTTTCCAGGTTTGTTATTGCCTTTAATTTGCCAAATTCCCTTATTAAATCATAAATATCTGATATAGCGAATAAAGCAGGAGCCGGGCCAGTACCAATATCTAGAATTTGTATAGTTCTTCGTCTAAAAACAGGTAAAGAGTTCTGCTCAATAAGAGATATAAAAATTTCTTGAAATCTATGATATCTGTCCAGGAAATGAAAAATTGAATAAGCTTCTACTATACCAGTTTCATTATATGTAATATTGTTACAATTGTTTAATACATCATGAAATCTTAGCACTACTCTTTCAGTGGTATCAGTGTCCACAAGCACTTTTTCAATTAAGTAAGATTTCAACAGAAAACTTAGATGTTGAAATCGATCATAGAGCAAGTCATTATTTCGTACCCATTCTACGAACTCATTATTCCAATTTAAGTCCTCACCAATTGATGGCATTTTCTACCTTGATTAAATTTCTAAAAGTTAACTTTGGCTCAACTAAAATTTAAGCGTTGAGACGGCAGATTCTAAATCCTCATCTAGCACCTCTAAATATTTATTTTTGCAGTGCCGACAAGGTTCTGTGACCTGAAATTTTCTGGATCACCTTCAGTGGCACCCCAGACCAGTGCATCTGCGTCAAGCAAGTGCGGCGGAAGCTGTAGCCTACAGTTGATATCACGTGATATCACGAGCTTGATAGCAACGATTTATCAAGCAGGGGTCGAGTGCAGAAAATTGAACAAGCTGCTCACCCCATTATATAAGCCAGAATTATCAATCGCTCTCTGTAGAGAGTTTTTTGGCAACTGAAAGATAAGCGTGACTTAATTGAGGTGAGTGGTTCACGAAGTAGCAGGTATTTGGGAGAATGAATACTGTCGGATTTCCGCCTATTTATCGGACAGTAGTAGAATGAACCCTTTGTTTCGGCGCTTGAATAATGATGAGTATCGGAGCCGGGAGTATTTGACTTGGGAGGAAATGAAAATATTGATTAAGGCGGCGGGGGAGCGGGGTCGGCATAGGGTTAGAGATCCGGCATTGCTACTGCTGTCATTTCGACATGGGCTGCGACCAGGGGAGGCAGCGACGATGAAATGGGATGCAGTCATGTTAGAGCGAAAGGTGATCTATATCAAGCGGCTCAAGGGGAGTCAAAGTGGGAATCACCCGATGCAACAGGATGAGGTGGATTTGTTGGGGCAGTTAAAGCAGATTTATGCCAATAGTTATTTTGTTTTCCCAAATGAGAGAGGGAAGTCGCTTTCTGTGGATGGGATTGAGAAAATTGTGAAACGTGCATCTGAAAAAGCCGGATTGCAGATTAAGGTGCATCCGCACATGTTTAGGCACAGTTGCGGTTATTTTTTGGCTGAACAGAATCGCTCAACTAGGGATATTCAGAGTTACTTGGGGCATAAGCAGATTCAAAATACTGTTCGCTATACTGCGGAGAACCCCAGGCGGTTTGAGCATTTTGATTGGCAGTGGGAACAGCCTTTTTGAGTGGATTTTAATTCACTAATATCATTGGCAGGTAGAATATTAGGCTTGAGAGTAAACTATTCAATTACTCGGAACCAACAACATTCGCGCCTCAATCCCTTCCCAGGTTTTGGGTGACATGCGTACAGATGCTTGTTTACACTGGATAAGCAGGTTATTAGCGTAGAGATAATTTTCCAGTGCTTTGGCCTCTGACTTAGATAAATCGATCATGTCTGGGCTGAGATTAAAAGCATTGAGTAAAGTTTGTTGGACGTGCTGAAAAAATGTCCGACGTACTTCCAGAGGTTGTTTATCATCAGGAATTTTAGTTTTCAGTTTGTTGAGTTCGTTAATTAGCATAGTAAAATCAACGTTATTGAAGATTTTTAATTCTTCAAGTTTACGAGTGTAATTAATAGCTTCGGCGATGGCGTAGGCGTTGGCTTCGGCGTAGGTTT
>CAZZZY010000292.1:0-7276 GCA_964658545.1 uncultured Acetobacteraceae bacterium
CCAATTCCCAATTCCCAATTCCCCATGACAAACAATAATTTTATCGGGCTGCTAATTTCTTATGTTTACGCTATTGGTCTGCTTGTGATTGGCGAGGGATTGCGTAAACTATTTGGTGTGAAGCCAGATTTGACTCGCAAGGTAATTCATATTGGTGCAGGAATGTGGGTTTTTGGCATCCTATTGCTGTTTAAGCATTGGGAAATTGGAATTATACCTTTTGCGACTTTTATCGGACTCAACTACCTGTTGTATCGCTATCGAATCATCGGCGCAATGGACACCAAGGATAGTTCACCTGGTACAGTTTATTTTGCTATTTCAGTAACACTGCTTTTCGGGTTACTATGGCGACCAACCGGGTCAGTAGATAATGCCCCTATCGCCGTAGCTGGAGTAATGGCGATGACCTGGGGTGATGCATTGGCAGCATTAATTGGCAGGCGCTTTGGGCAGCATAAATACCAAGTGGGAAATTCTGTGCGTTCCTGGGAGGGTTCGGCAGCAATGTTTATAGCGAGTACAGTAGTAATTTTCTTAGTGCTGTTGCTGCTACCTGGTTCGTCGCTAAGTCCCCTAGCAACGCCTTTAAGTTTAGGATGGGCTTTGTTAACGGCGGTAGTAACTGCAACTTTCGCAACCCTAGCAGAGGCAGTCTCACCCCACGGCACAGATAACCTCAGCGTGCCTCTGGTAGCTGCGGGAGTGATATGGGTTGTGATGCATTTCTTAATAATTGATTTTTAATTCACCAAAGAGGTTGACTAGTATCGTATTTCGTTAAAATCGAATTATCGCTATAAATGCAAGAATGTATTTAAGTAGAGGTCTAATCAATTACTATATAGGAATCCGGTTTGATTTCTGAAAAAAATTAAGTATTTGTAGGGTGCGTTATGACTTTAGTCTAACGCACCAAACCCTTGAAAATGGTGCGTTACGCTTCGCCATAACACACCCTACGTGTTGTTCAAAAATCAAATAGTAATCCTATATAAATCCGGCAGCATATACTTAGTCGTCATTTTAGAACCGTGCAAATTCATCCTCACTCCGAATCTAACCAGAGCCACAATCGCCGTGAACAGGGTTTGCAACAATTGCTCGATCGCCTTGTTAGAACAATGCAGCGAGATGAGTTAGTCCGGCAAACAACTAATCAACTCAGAGAATTGCTTCAGGTTGATCGGGTGGTGTTGTATTATTTTTACGGACAGTGGCAAGGTCAAGTGACTTTTGAATCTTTGAGTTCTCAAGAATTCTCAATACTAGGTTCCACTGGCCCAGATAATTGTTTTAACGATCAGTATGCTGCTTTATACTTGGCAGGACGGGTAAAGGCGATCGCTGATATTGAATTAGAGCCAATCGAGCCTTGTCACCGAGATTTTCTCCGCAATATGCAGGTTCGTGCCAACCTAGTTGTACCAATTTTGGTTCCCAGAGGATTATGGGGATTACTAGCAGCACATCACTGTCAAGGGCCTCATTATTGGTCGCCATCAGATATGGAAATGATGCAAATAGGGGCACAAACTCTAGCAACAGCCCCTTACATACTAGAAAGTTAAAAGGGTGGTTAGAAACCGCGTCTACAAAGGCAAAACCCACCTTTCCTTACGGAACGCTACGCGAACGTGGGTTAGAAACGCTCAATTTTTCTTTAGTCCGCGGAGGCGGACGAAAGTTTGTATAGCCGCGAATTCTATTGGCCCTGGCTCTTGCCAACACTAATTTTTTTAATCAGGAGAAAAAACTGTGAAATTTGGTTATACGGTCATCTGGGTAGACGATGTAGTTAAAACGGTTGAGTTTTACGAAAAAGCCTTTGGTCTAGTTCGTCGCACTCTCCAGGATAGGGGACAATCTATCTGGGCCGAATCGAAACCGGAAACACTACACTAGCTTTCTCCTCTAGTAGCGAAGCACAAAAGTTATTTCCTGGTGGCTTCCATCCTAACGATTCCACACAACCACCGACACTAATTCAGATATCATTTATTACACCTGATGTTGGTAGCGCTTACATGAGAGCGATCGGGGCAGGTGCAAAAGCATTAGATGCGCCTAAAACTCAGCCTGGGGGACACACAATTGCTCGTGTCCGCGATCCCAACGGCGTGCTGGTGTCGTTGGTGAGTGGCTAGGTAGCAAATTGCCTTAGACACGATTTATTGGGCTGACGATCGCGATCGCTTTGACAAAAATCAATACTAATTTTCTTAGAGAGTAAAGCTTTTTCTCAAAAATTAATGTATAGAAGTTGACATATAAACCTTGTCTAAGTTAGCTTCTGGTTAATTAAATGCTTTATACAGCAACTACTGAACACTCATTAGTTAGTTGCCAATACAGAAAAGAAATTAGGTAAAAAATATGTCCAGTGGATTTGCGGACCCCATTACAATTAAAGATACTATTGACAGCATCGATGATCGAACTTATTTGTTTCCAGCGATTCAAAGAAAATTCGTTTGGAGTAGCGAAAAAATAGAAGTGCTTTTTGACAGCATAATGAGGGGCTATCCAATCAACTCATTTATGTTTTGGGAAGTGAAAGAAAGTAAAATCAAAAACGAATTCAGATTTTACCAGTTTCTAACTGAATATCGTCATTTTTTTAAAGAAGATAATCCTGATATTGATACGAAAGGTTATAAAGACTTTTATGCAGTTATTGATGGACAACAACGACTGACAAGTATTTATATTGGGCTTAAAGGATCTTACGCTTATAAGTTACCCAGAAAGTTTTGGAAAGATACAGAAGATGCTATGCCAACAAGACATCTGTATTTAAACCTTTCTGAGGCTTTGCCAGAAGAAAATGAAAGACAAATGATGTATAATTTCCAGTTTTTAACCAAATATGAATATGAGCAAAAATCATCTGATAAAAATTCAACCTGGTATCGTGTAAACGATATTTTAAGCTTTAAGAGCAAAGATGAACTTGATAATTTTATTGACAGTAAAGGCTGGCTAAAAAGAGATTTTACGAAACAGACTATAAGAAAACTTTACGAAGTAATTTTCAATAAGCAATTGATAAATTACTACCTTGAAACAACTCAAGAAATAGATACCGTATTAGATATTTTTATTCGGACTAATAGCGGTGGCGAACCTCTAAGCTTTTCTGATTTGCTTATGTCAATTACAACTGCAAATTGGGAATTGGATGCAAGAAAGGAAATAACTGATGTTGTACATCAGGTTTTTAAAATTTCCATTCAGGGGTTTTTAATTAACAAAGATTTTGTTTTAAAAACTTGCTTAGTTCTATTCAATGATAATATTAAATTTCAAATCAAAAATTTTGATCGAAGCACTGTTACTATATTTCAAGAGAATTGGGACAGAATTAAAAAAAGTATAATTGAAAGCTTTATATTGCTTTCAAACTTAGGTTTCGATAACCAAAATTTAACAGCAAAAAATGCTGTCATTCCAATTATATACTATATATATCATAGAGAAATAGAAACCGATATTAATCACACTACTAAACACAATTGTGACAAAGAACTAATCAAAAAGTGGCTTTGTTTGTCGTTGTTAAAAGGTGTTTTTAGTGGACAATCAGACACAGTGCTTTCAAGTTTGCGTAAAGTCATTAAATCAGAATTAGCTGACACATCAAAGCAACTATGTTTCCCGCTTGAAAAAATTAAAAATTATTTTAAAGCTGATCCAGCAAAAAATCTCTCGCTTGACGACGAATTAATTGAAGCATTATTAATAACCCAAAAAGATGCTCCTGACTGTTTTGCTATCTTATCATTATTTTATTCTCACCTAAACTTCGGTGGTTATAAATATCACAAAGACCATATGCATCCTGCAAGTTATTTTAAAGGCATACAACGAAAAGACTTTAAGACAGATGAGGATTTTGGTTTTTATTCAGACCCCTGCAACTGGAACGGAATAGCAAATCTTCAACTTCTTAACGAACGGGAAAATACATCGAAAGGTGCAACTCCCCTTAAGGACTGGGTAACTGAAAAATGTATTAACAAAGCAGAAAAACTCATACCTGACGGAAGCCTTGACATATCAGACTTCAAAATATTTATAGCAAAGCGAAAGGAATTGTTAAAAACCCGACTAAAAAATATGGCGATATGATTCAGGACTAATAACTGTATCTTGTGACAACTCTCACCGCTAATTGCCGGCAATGTAGCGGGAGCATTTGATTTTTGAAATAAGCGTAGAGTATGTTATGCCATAGGCTAACGCACTACCTGAAGTTTTTGGTGCGTTAGCCTATGGCGTAACGCACCCTACATATACTGGCATTGTCCACCTGCGTGGAAAGAATGAAAAATCAAGGTTTTCTAACCCACGGAGGTGGGTTTTGTCTGTATAGCCGCGACTTCTAGTCGCCCAAGCAAGTGTCCACTTACTTACCCATTTTGTGGCGTTGCATTGGTGAGCGATCGCATCGAACGGCAAACTTCTCAATTTTTGTCTGTCATTGAATGCCAGCGCGAATAACACGGTGATAGATATTATGGGGTTTGTAGACTGTTAGGAGGGAGCATCTCACCTTTACAAATATACCCGGTATGTTTTTACAAAAGTGAGATGCTCCCTGTTAGGAAAATTATGAATTTTGTCTTTCATAATTCATTTATTACCATAATCTCAAATATCAAATTTTATGGATTCAAATCCAGCATTGTGTACAGCGATCGCAAATCACATTACCACCAGTCCTGGGCAGCGAATTACTTTTGCTGAATTCATGGATATGGTATTATACCACCCTGAACACGGCTACTATTCTAGCGATGCAGTTAAGATTGGCTTTAAAGGTGGTGATTTTTTCACCTCTCCTAACCTCTGTGCTGACTTTGGCGAATTACTAGCAGAACAATTTTTCCAAATGTGGGAAATTTTAGGAAAACCTATACCCTTTTCTCTGGTAGAAATGGGAGCAGGTCAAGGACTGCTAGCATTGCATATCCTCAAATATCATCAGCTACACTACCCAGATTTTTTGACTGCACTGGAATACATCATTGTTGAAAAGTCCCCAACTTTAAGACAAGAACAGCAGGAACGCTTGCAAGATTTACCCATACGTTGGTGCAACCTAGAGGACATACCACCAAATGCGATCGCAGGCTGCTTTTTTTCTAACGAGTTAGTCGATGCGTTCCCCGTGCATCAATTCATCTTAGAAACGGGGGAACTCCGAGAAATTTATGTGACAACATCACAAAACCTAACCTCCCAAGAAGTTAAGGGGGAGTCCTTCTCCCCTCCCCTCATAGGGCAGGGGTTGGGGGAGAGGTCAAATTTTGCATTTGTAGAAGTCACAGGAGAACCTGCAACGCCCCAGCTGGCTGAATATCTAGGCTTAGTGGAAATGAATTTCACCCAAAGCGTATATCCAGATGGCTATCGTAGTGAAATTAATTTAGCTGCTCTAGATTGGTTGAGTATAGTAGCAGACCGCTTGCAACGCGGCTATGTGTTAACAATTGATTATGGCTACCCGGCTAGTCGTTACTACAATCCCAGGCGATCGCAAGGAACGCTACAGTGCTATTACCAGCATCGTTTTCATGACAACCCTTATATTAATATTGGGCGACAAGATATCACTGCCCATGTTGACTTTACGGCTTTGGAACGCTGGGGCGAGAAGTGCAATTTAAAGAATATTGGTTTTATCCAGCAAGGATTATTTTTGATGGCGTTGGGGTTAGGCGAACGTATTGCAGCTCTTTCTTTTCAAAAGCAACCCCTCTCGGAGTTACTACAGCGCCGGGACGCACTACACCAACTTATAGATCCTACAGGATTGGGTGGCTTTGGAGTCCTAGTTCAGAGCAAAGGTCTGAACAATACAGAAACTTCTCAACTACTAAAAGGATTGACCCTGCCAGAGTAAACCTAAATTTGAAAAGTTAAAACTCTATTTAAGAATGCAGTATCAATCTTATTTAGACTAGCATAACAGTGAATACTGTAAAGTTAAACACAATACAAAAGTAATAATTATGTCCACCCATGACCTGCTAATGCTAGCAACACTACTTACTCCTGGGATTTTACTCTCAGTGATAATTATGGCAACTTTTGCGGCTGGTGGCTAATCAGCAAATACCGAGTTATCAGTGTTCAGAAATAGCTGTTCACTGATAATTGATGTTCAAATCAAACAATGGAAACGCGATGTCTACAACAGGCTACGCCTACGCTGTAACAAAGGAACGTGAAAAATGAAGGTGGCATTTCTGGGAACTGGACTGATGGGACTACCAATGGCTCAAAGGTTATTAGCTGCAAATATACAGCTAGTTGCCTACAATCGTACCCCAGAAAAATTAGCACCACTAAAAGCAGCGGGGGCTGAAATTGTCACACATCCCCGCCACGCAATTCGTGCTGCTGAGTGCGTAATCCTCATGCTTACTAATGCCCCGGCCATTTATAATGTGTTGCTTTCAGATACTGCTTGGCAAACTCTGGAAGGGCGCACAATTATCCAAATGGGAACAATTACTCCCACAGAAAGCCAGGAAATTAGAGATGCAGTTGTTGCGGGTGGTGGTGAGTATTTAGAAGCACCTGTATTAGGAAGTATCCCGGAAGCAAAAGCTGGCAAGTTGAGTGTTATGGTAGGGGCAGAGCCAGAACAATATCAGCGCCATTTAAAGTTACTCCAAAATTTTGGGACAGAACCTTTACTTATAGGGCCCGTAGGATCTGCGGCGGCGCTCAAATTAGCACTAAATCAACTCATAGCTTCCCTAACAACTAGCTTTGCTTTAAGTCTAGCTTTTGTCCAGCGTCAAGGTGTTGATGTGGATGTGTTTATGCAAATCTTGCGCGACAGCCCACTCTACGCACCTACCTTCGACAAAAAGCTACAACGAATGTTAGATGGCAACTATGCTGATCCGAATTTCCCCACAAAACATTTGCTCAAAGATACAGACTTATTTATCTCGGAAGCGAAATCTCGAAGTTTGGATCTCAGTAGTATTAAAGGTGTGCGGCAAATCTTACAGACAGCCGTGAAAATGTCATTTGCTGATGATGATTACTCATCACTATTTTCTGTAATTAAAGAATGGGGAGAGTGATGGAGGAATAAATTTTCGTAGGTTAGCACAGCTAGCTGTGCTAACCTACTTTAAAAATGTTGTGAGAATATTGAACAAAGTTTCTCTTTACACCCCACCATCCCTGATATGCCTTTTGAACGTATCGCGGCAGTCCCTACCCTCAACTCTTAGTAGGGTAGGGATTGGAG
>CAZZZY010000293.1:0-7271 GCA_964658545.1 uncultured Acetobacteraceae bacterium
TAGGATGTCTAGCGATTTTAAATGGGTGGCTTATTTCCGCCGTGACGTACTAGCCCTTTCAAGGTGTTCAACGAAAATACATTGTTTCAGTGCGATCATCCTGAGTTCTCCCCTCAGATTTCGGGCTTTTTGCTTAAGTTGACACCAATGAGCAGTGCTGTGCCCCATGCCCCATTTTTCACTCTTTAGCTAAAACCCCATTGAGGAAAATATCAGCGAGTCCTTCAGCCATTTCCTGCATTTGTTGGGGGGAAGCGTCAGGTTCAATGAGGGTGTTGTTAGAAAAACCTGCGATCGCAAACATTCCCAAGAAAACTTTAGCAACGAGCTTTGCGTCCATTTGGCGATAGATGCCTTTATCCATCGCTGTTTGAAAGAACGCTTCACCCACATCAGTCATTTTGGTAATAACCTCTAATTGAATGCGATCGCGCAAATCGGGGTGAAACTGTACCTCCATAAAACAAACACGCATCAAATCAGCATTTTTTTGAAAGTTCCACATCCGGCGACGCATTACTTGAGCTACGGCTTTATAGCTGCCCATCTCACTTAATTCTGTTAGCAAATCGGTTAAAATCTCTACCCAACCACTCGTAGCTACTTCTACCAAAATTGCTTTTTTATTGGGAAAATGACGAAATAGAGTGCCTTCAGCTACACCTGCCGCCTGCGCTAAATCACGGGTGGTAGTGCCGTCAAATCCCTGAGAGGCAAACAACCGTTGTGCGGCCTGTAAAATCCGGGTGCGTGTCTGAGCCTCTGAGGGTGGGGAAGAATTAAAAACTCGCATAAAAGTTATGGTGATATTTGCGGAACACGATTTGTAGCATTATTGTCTAACGTCAAGTAAAAAAGCCCAACAAGCTTAATAAAACATTAACGTCCTTTTGCTAAGTATCCTGTTTCTCAGGTAGTGTAACTTTATCCTAATTTTTGCTTATGAACCAGATCAGTCGGTTAATTTTGGATTTATTACGGCGATTGTTTGTCACTTTGTTGGCTTTGATCGTTTTTTGGTGGGGACTACTACCAGAAATTGCTCTAGCTCAAACTGCACCTCCTCAAGAAGCCAAAACTCAAACTCCATCAGTTGAAAGTTCGATCCAACCTTATCTGGATCGAGTCATTAAACAGTTAACGGAGTTTCGCCTCGACAATGGTTTAAAATTCATTGTTTTGGAACGACATGAAGCGCCTGTGGTTTCTTTTCTTACCTATGCCAATGTCGGTGGTGTAGATGAGTCAGATGGGAAAACAGGTGTAGCTCACTTTCTAGAACATTTGGCGTTTAAAGGCACTACGCGCATTGGCACACAAGACTACAAAGCCGAAAAACCCCTACTAGAAAAATTGCAGCAGTTAGATACTCAAATTAAAACAGCGAAAGCCGATGGCAAAAAAGATGAAGTTGCGCGGTTACAAGCTGAGTTTAAGCAAGTGGAATCACAAGCAGGTAAGCTTGTCAAGCAAAATGAACTAGGGCAAATTGTGGAACAAGCTGGAGGCGTAGGTTTAAATGCCAATACTTCAACCGAAGCCACCCGTTATTTTTACAGTTTTCCTGCTAATAAGGTGGAACTGTGGATGTCGTTGGAGTCGGAACGATTTCTCGATCCGGTAATTAGTCGTGAGTTTTACAAAGAGAAAGATGTAATTTTAGAAGAACGACGGATGCGGGTGGAGAATTCACCCATTGGACTAATGCTAGAAAAATTTATCGGTACTGCTTACAAAGTCCATCCCTATAAGCGTCCGGTGATTGGTTATGACCAAGATATCCGCAATCTGACACCGGATGATGTGCAGAATTTTTTTGAGACTCACTATGTACCAAGTAATTTAGCGATCGCCATTGTCGGAGATGTTAACCCGGTTGAGGTGAAAAAACTAGCGCAAATTTATTTTGGCCGCTATCAAGCAAAAACCAAAGCTGTTGAACAAATCCCGGTGGAACCGCCACAACAACAAACACGGGAAGTTACTTTACAGCTAGCTTCTCAACCCTGGTATTTAGAAGGTTATCATCGTCCGGCAATTACTCATCCTGATAATGCAGTCTATGAAATTATCGGCAGTTTATTAAGTAATGGACGCACGTCACGGTTGTATAAGTCTTTGGTAGAAAAGCAGCGTTTGGCACTAAGCGCTCAAGGTTACAGTGGATTTCCTGGAGATAAGTACCCAAACCTGATCTTTTTCTATGCTCTTACGGCTCCTGGTCATACAGTTGATGAAGTGGCAATGGCTTTGCGCCAAGAGATTGACAATTTAAAAACTGAGCCTGTAGCTGCGGTTGATTTGGAACGGGTGAAAACCCAAGCACGGGCGGGTTTGTTGCGTACCCTTAATTCAAATATGGGGATGGCTCAACAATTGTTGGAATATGAGGTAAAAACTGGCTCTTGGCGGAATTTGTTTAAGCAGTTGGATGATATTTCGGCGGTGACGACGGCTGATATTGTGCGAGTGGCGAAGGAGGCTTTTACGCCAGGGAATCGCACGATTGGGAAGTTGTTGTCGAAGGAAGGATAAGAAGAACGAACCGCAGAGACGCTGAGGACGCAGAGGTAGAGAGATATGAAGAGGCACAAGATGAAGGGTAAAAGGCGGATGGTGTTGAAAATCAAGAATGGGAAGGGGTTGATTTATGCGTTGGTTGCTGTTTTTGCGTGTTTACTTTTAACTTGTAATTTTTCTCTGGCGGCGACGACTGAGGCAAAGCATTATACTGAGTTGCAGCTACCAGCGCTACCTGAGATTAAGATACCGAAATATGAGCGGTTTGTTCTCCAAAATGGCTTGGTTGTCTATTTAATGGAGGATCATGAATTGCCGTTGGTGAATGGGACGGCATTTGTAAGGACAGGGAATCGCTTGGAACCAGTGGAGAAGGTTGGGTTGGCTGGTTTTACGGGCGCGGTGATGCGAACTGGGGGAACTAAGCAACATTCGGCTGATGAACTCAATGAGATATTGGAACAACGAGCGGCATCTGTAGAAGCTAGTATTGGTGAAGCTTTTGGGAGTGCTAGCTTTGACGCACTGAGTGAAGATTTAGAATCGGTGTTTGGGCTGTTTGCCGAGGTGCTGCGATCGCCAGCATTTGCTCAAGAAAAGCTAGACTTAGCTAAGACACAAACTAAGGGTGGTATTGCCCGTCGCAATGACAATCCCAATGGAATTGCCAATCGAGAATTTAAGAAATTAATCTATGGGAAAGATAGTCCCTATGCCCGCACGGTAGAGTATGCAACGGTGGATCGGATTGAGCGTGAGGATTTGCTGAAGTTTTATCAGCAATATTTCCACCCCAATAATATAATTTTGGGGATTGTGGGGGATTTTGACTCTCAGAAAATGCGATCGCTGATTCAAGCCAAGTTTGGCGACTGGAATCGTAACCCAGGGATTGCTAAACCCAAATTACCATCGGTTTCGCCAGCTAATACAGGTGGAGTCTTTTTTGTCAATCAGCCACAACTAACCCAAAGTAGTGTGCTTCTCGGACATTTAGGCGGACGGTTCGACAGTCCTGATTATGCAGCGCTGGATGTATTGAATGGGGTGTTAAATGGATTTGGTGGACGCTTATTTAATGAAGTGCGATCGCGCCAAGGTTTAGCTTACTCTGTATACGGCCAGTGGAGTCCCCGCTACGATTATCCTGGAATGTTTATTGCTGGTGGACAAACGCGATCGGATGCTACGGTGCAGTTTGTCAAAGCTTTACAAGCTGAAATCAAACGTACCCAGACTCAAAGAGTAACAGCAAAAGAACTGGCTTTTGCTAAAGAATCTACTCTCAACTCCTTTGTATTCAACTTTCAAGATTCCGGCCAAACCTTATCACGGTTGATGCGATACGAATATTACGGCTATCCTGCTGATTTTCTCTTTCGCTATCAAAAAGCCGTCGCCGCCACCACAGCTGCTGATGTGCAACGGGTAGCACGAGAATACCTCAAGCCAGAAAAGATTGTGACTCTAGTGGTGGGGAATCAAACCGCCATTCAACCGCCATTAACGCAGTTAGCAGCAGAGGTGACACCAATAGATGTAACGATTCCTGGTTCGCAACCACAGACGAAGAATTAATCACAAATTGCGAGTCTTCTCCCTTGGCGCTAGCCTCTCCCAATGTGAGAAGGGGAGACGCTTTGAGGGAACGAGCGTCTTTTAGATTTGTTCCACCCACATCTAAAATCTAAAATTGGCACGGTCAAGTGTTTCCCCGTTCCTTTAGGTCGGTGAGGTATGTCAAAGAGCAAATCTTTTCTTCACTATCGGGAAATGACTGAAGACAAATTGTAGTAACTCGTAGAAACTAAATCAGGAACCAAAACCCCTGGGGACTCCAGGGGTTTTTTCTTAAAACTGCGCTCTCCTACTGATACTTGTATCCCACACTCCGCACTTCAAATTGAAGTATAAATAGATTACATTACGCGCTGCCCTTCAAAGGCTAGGACTTAAACCCCCAAAGTTCGTTAATTTGGAATTTTGAATTATAAAATTGTCAGCAATTCATCTTGTAGGCTTCATTCAGTTTGCTTGCTGACTCTTCTAATAGGCGTTGTTCATAGGCATTTCTTGGTAACAGCAGTTGGCGCTCAATACCTCTTGAGCTAATGATACATGGAAGTCCAAGAACAACTTCACTGCCAACTCCATAGTTAGAATCTGCTCTCACTGATACTGGAAATATCTGCTTCTCATCTCGCAGGATGCTATCAACTAACTGACAAACTACCGTTGATATGCCATAGCTAGTATTTCCTTTACGTTCCAAAATGCTATTGCCTCGCTTACGGGTTAACTCCGTGTACTCTTCCTGAATTTGTTCCAGCGTTACTCCTTCTGGTATGGGGAATTGCGTTAACGCAATTCCCCCAATAAATGCACTAGACCAAACAACAAATTCACTGTCTCCATGCTCTCCAATCACATAAACATGAACGTCTTGAAGAGCAACATTCAGTCGTTTACCTAGTTGATATCTCAGTCTAGCAGTATCAAGAACGGTTCCCGAACCGAAAATTAGGTTTTCTGCTCTCGTGGAATTGGCGATCGCAATCCGCGTTAGTATATCCACTGGATTGCTAACAATCAGTACGATTGAATTGGGTGCAACTCGATCCAATTCTTTCATCGTCGAACGTATGATCTCTGCATTGTCACTCAACGTATCTAATCGGGTCTGTCCAAGTTTCTGCTGCACCCCAACTGTCACGACAATCACATCAGAATCAGCTAAATCCTCATACTTGTTTGATGGTATAATTTCCATCTCTTCAAGCAGGGGAATGCTGTCTTCAATATCCCATGCTTGCCCCTCAGCTTTTGATAAGGTTCGATCAAAAAGAACGACTGTTACACATTTACGGAGTAGCACTAAAGCATTTGCTACGTCTGCACCCACGTTCCCCGCGCCAATGACACCGACCTTGGATGTTTTGCTACTCATGTCATATCTACTTTTTTGTCACTACCCCAATAGGTTAATGTTATGCTTGCAACGACCTCTGGTTATATTTTACAATCATACCCATTTTCAAAATTATTCTTATTATTCATTTTGAATTTTGAATTTTGAATTCAAAAAATGGTCAAAGGCTTTACCCAAATCTTCATTTTCTTCGTACCAGCGATAGAGTTGTCCGGTGAGGCTGCTGTTGCGTTCTCCAGTTTCCCAGCCTGTACACATTGTATATGCTTTGTATATGCTTTCTGGGCGATCGCTTGCTTGGCATTAGACCTGTCCGAAAATTTATAAGCCAGTCTGTGCAAAGCTTTGAGAGACAGCTTTGCTATTGTCATAAAAACGTAGTCATCAGGGTTAGAGATAGTTTTACTATTCCAAAAGTCCACATTGCTAGTACAACTGCTTGAGGCTTTGTAAGATTTGGCATTTTCTCAATCACTTTTCTAGTCCATTCTCTTAATTCCTCACTTTTTCTCACTTGCGTTCCCTTGGATGCACCCTTAGATATTTTTGCTGACGACAGTCAGATAAGTATTTTACCTGCTAAAACACACCTTTGTTAAATACCTACCCTTGAAAGGGGGCAGAGGGGCAGAGGGGTAGGAGAAGAATAATAATGCCCAATCCCCCATCTTTATATAAACTCTTAGTACTTCCTTGTCTACGATGGGTAAGAACTGAATGATGTGCTAAGGTAGTTAGGTGAGAATAAAATTCGGTTACATCGTTTGTTTTTAGTATTGACAGGCTTCTTCCTTTTGGTCTTAACAAGCTTGTCTCCGAAATCTAAATCTCTACACACCTATGATTTTGGAGATAATGCATGTCAATTTATGTAGGTAATCTATCCTACGAGGTCACACAAGAAGACCTCACCTCTGTTTTTGCTGATCATGGTTCTGTAAAGCGGGTTCAATTGCCTACTGACCGTGAAACAGGACGTCCTCGCGGCTTTGCTTTCGTAGAGATGGGTACAGAAGCTGAAGAAACAGCTGCCATTGAAGCTCTTGATGGTGCTGAGTGGATGGGACGCGACCTGAAAGTGAATAAGGCTAAACCGAAGGAAGATAGAAGTGGTTCCTTTGGCGGTGGTGGTGGCGACCGTCGCGGCGGTGGCGGTGGCGGATACAACCGAGGACGCTACTAAGCTTTAAGATCAAAAATTAAGTTTTAACGTCTTCAGGGCAGATCATAATTCTGCCCTTTTT
Source organism: uncultured Acetobacteraceae bacterium (assembly GCA_964658545.1). Taxonomy (GTDB): domain Bacteria; phylum Cyanobacteriota; class Cyanobacteriia; order Cyanobacteriales; family Nostocaceae; genus Nostoc. Next base: position 6,694 of record CAZZZY010000293.1, read on the forward strand.
GCGCTCCGGTCTACTGGATGGCTTGAAATTGCCCAGTACCAATTAAGTAGGAGATGAAAATGACCCAAGTATTTGTGGGCGAAAATGAAGGAATTGAGTCAGCCTTACGTCGATTTAAGAGGGAAGTTTCCAAAGCAGGTATTTTTCCAGACATGAGAAAGCATCGGCACTTTGAAACGCCTTTAGAAAAACACAAGCGCAAAGAAGTCGCAAGGCACAAACAACGTAAGAGAAATTTCCGTCACAATTGAATGGTGACAAGTTAAGGCTGAAAGTCTTTTGTCAAGAGGCTTTTGGAGAATGATGGAAAAAGAATTGCTCAGAGCCTCGTTGAAGATCAGGAAAGGGAGCGACAATTAACTTAATATTTGGTTTTCGCTTCGGTCAATCAACGGCTCACGGTAGTTTAAAATCCAATCTCCAATTGCTAAAAATCCTTTATTTCCTGCTGCGATGTCTACGGCGGGCTGCGCCTACGCCTTTAGTGTACAGTGCCAAAGATAATGGTAGATTATGTCTCTGCCCGGCGCGGCGACGGGGGTCTTCTAGACCTGCAAAAGCTTTGATAATTTCGATTT
>CAZZZY010000294.1:0-7271 GCA_964658545.1 uncultured Acetobacteraceae bacterium
TGGATATCGGAGGAATACCGCAGCAAGCGGCGACAATTGGGTGATGTGCGTCAACACCCACCTCTAGCACTAGACTTGCATTATTTAATCACCGCCTATGGTGCCAAGGACTTTCAAGCAGAACTTTTACTTGGTTATGTGATGCAGTTATTGCACGATACACCTGTTTTTAGCCGCGAATTAATAGAAACTGCTTTAAAAAATGCCGCAAAAGTGAATACTTCCAGTGTTCTCTCCCAAGCTTTGACATCTGTATCAATCGCTGATGTCGCTGAAAACATCGGGCAGATTAAAATTTCTCCAGAGTTTTTTAATATGGAAGATACCTCAAAACTTTGGTCTTCCTTACAAACTCCCTATCGTCCCTCAGCCCCATATCAGGTATCAATGGTGTTAATTGATAGCCGGAATGCTCAAAAATTAGTAGATACCGATAAATGTCCTTTCGTGACACCTGTTATTGAACAAGTGACTCCTCCATCGTCAGCAGATAAAGCCTTGATTATTCGCGGTAAACACTTGCGGGGTGATTTGACGCAGGTGCGACTCCAAGGGATAGACAAGTTAATAGAGCCGAAAGCATTTCAAGACAAACAAATCAGCGTGTTTTTACCTCCTGGTTTATTGGCTGGTATCTATGGGCTACAAGTGGTACATCTAAAAATACCCACCCCTGGAATGTCACATAATGAAACTGCATCAAATATTGCGGCTTTTGTCTTGCATCCCACAATTAATGCTACAGTTGCTCAAATTCAAGCCAGCGGTGATAATTTATATACAACCGAAATTACAGTTAAATTTAACCCTAAAATTGGCAAGCAGCAGCAGTTAGTTTTACTGTTAAATCAAGTTTCAAATGATACTAGTGAAGAGTATGCTTTCGCTGTTGCATCCCGCAAAGATGACACTGATGTAGTTACAATCCCGGTAACAAATATCAAAACAGGAACTTATTTTGTCAGGGTGCAAGTAGATGGGGCAGAAAGTCCCCTGAACAAAAATTCAGCCGGGGAATACGATTCGCCACAGGTAACAATACCATGAACCATTCCACAGCTAATGAAAATTGGTTTGACGCTAACCACCGCTATCTCCTCGCAGCGTTAGGTATAGTCCGTGCAGCATTAGAACAGTATACAACCACAGAGAAAAGGGATTTAGAAGCATTAGAGGCAAACAACCAACAACTCCAACAACAATTACAGGCAGCAGCAACAGCAATGCCTTCACCTTCGGCGATCGCCAGGGTATGTCGAATATTTGCTTTGTCACCCTTTGAGCGCGATATATTGCTATTGTGTGCTGGCATAGAATTGAGCGGCGAGTTTCATCGTTTATGTACTATTGCCAATAAAGACACCCAGAAATATTACCCAACCTTTAGTCTAGCTTTAGCAGCCTTACCTAACCCCCGTTGGCATGCGTTAACTCCCAATGCAGCCTTGCGTCGCTGGTGCTTAATCAAAATTGGCGAAGGACATACACTTACCCTCAGTCCCCTGAGAATAGACGAAAGAATATTACATTATTTGGTCGGTACGCAATACCTTGATGACAGACTAGCAGGTATTATTGAATCGGTAAATTTTAGAGGCGAATTGGTTCCCTCTCACCAAGAATTAGCAGAACGCATCACTAATATACTGGGACATCATTACCAAGCCAACAGCTTACCCGTAATTCAATTATGTGGTGTGGAAACAGCTAGCAAACAAGCGATCGCGGCCACAGTTTGTCACAATCTTAATTTAAACCTGTGCGTGATGACAGCGTGGGTAGTGCCAGTAGTACCCGGAGAACTAGAAAACCTCATTCGCTTGTGGACTCGTGAAGTTATTTTAAGCGGCAGTGCCTTACTGCTAGATTGCCAGGAAGTCGATACAACTGATATTCCCCGCATGACAGCAATTAGCCATTTGATAGAACGCATCAACGGCGTTTTGATCATTAGCAGTCGGGAAGGAATGGGAGTAAAACAGCGATCGGCAATTCGCTTTGATGTCAATAAACCCACCTCAAAGGAGCAAAATTCAGTTTGGCAAAATGCTTTAGCGGAACTAGCACCAGAAGTAAACGGGCAGGTTAAAAGCTTAGTAAATCAGTTTAACCTGGGAGCCGATACCATTCGCGCTGCTTGTGCAGAAGCCGCAGGATATTTGAGTCAAGAGCTAAAAAACGACAAGGGGGACAAGGGGGTATTTTCTGCCCTGCTCCCCTCTCCCGATTCCCTGAGCGATATCCTCTGGGATGCTTGTCGAGTCCAAGCCCGTCCCCGTTTGGATGAACTGGCACAACGTATTGAACCAGGAGCTACTTGGGAAGATTTGGTATTACCAGAGGCACAGAAACAAATCTTAATTGATGTGGCGGCACACGTTCGGCAACGAGGTAAAGTCTACGAAACCTGGGGATTTGGTGGCAAAAGTGCGCGGGGTTTGGGAATTAGCGCTTTATTTGCTGGGGCTAGTGGTACAGGTAAAACCTTAGCGGCGGAGGTGTTAGCAAATACATTGCGATTGGATTTGTATCGCATTGATTTATCATCTGTAGTCAGTAAATATATTGGGGAAACAGAGAAAAATTTACGACAAGTATTTGATGCTGCCGAACAGGGTGGCGTGATCTTGCTGTTTGATGAAGCTGATGCTTTGTTTGGTAAACGCAGTGAGGTAAAAGACGCAAGGGATAGATACGCCAATATCGAAGTTAGCTATCTATTGCAGCGGATGGAATCTTACCCAGGCTTGGCAATTCTCACTACTAATTTAAAAAGTGCGATCGATACAGCATTTATGCGAAGAATCAGGTTTGTGGTGCAATTTCCCTTTCCTGATGCTGTACAGCGCGCCGAAATTTGGCGGCGGATTTTTCCATTTGATACCCCGACTCAAAATTTGGATGCCACTCAACTAGCGCGGCTAAGTGTAACAGGCGGTAATATTCGTAACATCGCCTTGAATGCGGCGTTTTTGGCTGCGGATGCAGAGGAAGCAGTGCAAATGAAACATTTATTAAGAGCCGCTCAAAGTGAATATGCGAAGTTAGAGAAACCGTTGACGGAGGCGGAAGTTGGGGGATGGGCGTGAGTTTGCAGCCAATATTCGACTAAAGTCTAATATGGCAGACTTTTGAGAAATTGTATTGTATTTATTATCTCAAATAGGAGCAATCTCACTATAGCTGCTGAATGGGATCACTAATATCTTAGCGACTGTCTTAACGGTCAAGTACTCGAATACCAATTATGTAGATTATTCAGGAATATCAGCAGGATATAGAATTTATACAGATAGCTATGGTTTGAAAGTAGCAATATAGCCAATTATAGGGAAACTGGCGAAATGAGCGATCGCATAAAAATCCAACGGCGCAAACAAATAGCAGATAGCTATTCCTATCCACAATTAGCAACAGACACACAAGCTTTGAGGATGGGTATTACTCAAGGGACTGTCAGCCACGAAATTAGCCGCATTTCCCTACGTCCCCAAGCGCGACTCACAGTTAGCCAACCAGGAGATTTTTACGAACAAGAAGCAGATCGAGTTGCCCAACAAGTGATGGGTATGGGCATAGACGCAAATAATACGGTGCAACGCGAAGCCAGTCCCCAAGATGAAGAAGAAAATTTACAATTAAAATCTTTAGGCAATACCATTACTCCCCTCGTGCAACGAGAAGAAATACCTGAAGAAGAGGAGGAAGAAGAACTAGTACAAATGAAATCCTTGGGTAATCTTGCCATTCAACGGGAAGAAATACCTGAGGAAGAAGAGGAGGAAGAAGAACTTGTGCAAGCTAAGTCTTCGCTACAAAGGTTTGATGACGGTGGGTTAGAAGCTAGTAGTGATATTTCCAGTAAATTGCACAGTCGCCAAGGACAAGGAACTCCCTTAGCAGATGATGTGCGAAACTTTATGGAACCGCGCTTCGGTGTTGATTTTAGCAATGTCAAAGTTCATACCGATGGCGAAGCGGTGAAGATAGCGCGAAATTTAGACGCACAGGCTTTGACTTATGGTAACGATGTATATTTTGGTGCGGGGAAATCACCGGGAAATAATGAGTTGACAGCCCATGAGTTGACCCATGTAGTGCAGCAGACTGGTGGAGTTCAACGAGAACCAAATGAGGAGGGGGAAACTGCGACATCTACAACGCCGGAATCTGGTGCAGGAATTGAACCCTTTGATATCCAAATCCCTTTCTCGACTCCTGAACCGATTGATATTCCAACCAGAAGTTCGGATGAGCCTGAACCAGGTGATTATCCATTGCCAGATAATTCAACCTATGCAATGGCAAAACTGGTAGAGGGGGCACCGTTAGTTCAGCGAGATGATAACGACAAGCCCCATCCCAGTGCGGATGCCCAAAACCAAAGCACATTAGGCTTGGTATCACCAACAGGACCCCCTGCACCGTGGTCACTTCAAGGAACTCTCATTTACCGAAACATCAATGTCGGGCAACTCACAAAACCCCAAAATAAGTCCTGGTTAGACTTTGGGCATGAGCCAAATATCAGTCTTACCTTGGATTCTCAAGGTGGTTTTTCAATTCAGGAAGCCATAACCTTGATTAACTTGCACTGGACACCGCCGTGGAATAAAGAGCTTGAGGTTGGCTTACAGGCAGCAGCAACCCAATCTCTACTGCCTAAGCTGTCCTCAGCCTACGGCGGTAGCGTTCAGGCAGAACAACACATCATTCCGTGGTTTAGCATCACACTCAACATCAGTGGTAACTTGACACCAGGGCAACGGGGTGAAAAGGGAACGTTTTCTGCCACCGCCGGATTGGGCGGGTTGATTCACTTTGATGGGCTATAGATCGGGTTAGCCTATGTATAAATATGTAAGGCTAAAGCGATCGCAGCAATATAAGCAACTAAGGGAGATGGAATGAGATGAGCGATCGCACTAATATAAGACGCAAGAAAGTCGATGCAACCATTACAAATCCGTCGCTTGTCTCATCATCGACCCCAACATTGGCGAATTCCAACCATAGTTTGGCTTTGCAGTCAAATACTACTTTGCCAGAAATATCGGTTCAGGCGTTATCAAACCAGCAAGGTACTCAGTTTAACAATGAGCAGTTGGTGGAGGGAGAAGCTTTCAAACAGGAGCCACTAGGACACGATATTAGTCGGATTTCATTGCGCCCGCAGTCGAAACTTTCAACAGGTCAATCGAGCGATCCTTTTGATCCGGAGGCAAATTGGGTAGCCGATCGCATCATGCGGATGCCAGAGCCAGGAAATTTTGCGGATCAGATGCCCGAAACGCGATTTAGAGGTCACGATTTCAGTCAGATGTCGATCTTGTCTAACGATCGCCTTGAGCCGTTTACAGAGATTTCACCGTCGATCCAGCGTAAATGCGATGCTTGTGAGGAGCAGGAAGAGCTACCGATCCAGCAAAAAGAGGCTGCAATCGTCCAGCAGCATTCTTCTCCTGTTGCCCTGGCAGAAATCCAGCGCATTCCCGATCTTCAACGCGATCCCAATGGAATGCCGCCCAAAAAGGGTACGACAACAATTAACAAACAAAATACAACAATTACGGCTTCTGGTAAAACGCTCACAGAAGCTATTGTCAATTTGACCTCACAAGGTAAAGGCGAAGCAGGTAGTGTCACCTGTAAACCAGAAAAAGATGTGAAAACTTATCAAGCTGATGATAAATCCGATCCGATTGTTTATGAAGCTGATGTGGTGGTCACAGAGACTAAAGCAATGCCTGTCTGGAAAGAACTGGCGCAACAGTGCGAACCTGTTAAAAAAGAATGGAACAGGTTTTATCAAGCTTTAGATACACATGAGAATGGGCACATTAGTATTGACGAAAGAGCTTTTACAAATTTACATAAAAAACTGCTTGGTAAGTCAGAATCATCAGCCGAGACAATTTTTAATAATACTTTTCAAAAGGCAAATACTGATAATGATAAATACGATAGTGACACCCAACATGGACTTACTCAAGGTACTAGTGTAAATCAAGTTCAGTGTGGAGTAGAAAAGCTGAGTGAATCTGAAACTAGCCCGTTAGAAAACGGCGATCGCACAAGCGATATCCCCAATACGGATTCAACCACGTTGATGGCTAAAAGGACGAGTCAGCCATCTTCTGTCTCTCAATCGCAGGGTCACGATCTTAGAAAGATTTCGATGTTGCCCGTGCGAGCCAAGCTCACGGTGAGTCAATCTGGCGATCCATACGAACAGGAAGCAGATCGGGTTGCGAATGAAGTGATGCGAATGCAAATTCCAGAGTCAAATGAGGCTGTGGCAATGCGATCGCTCAGAGACACGATTCACCGTAAGTGTGCGGTTTGTGAAGGGGAAGAGCTTCTCCAACTGACATCGACAATCCAACGATCGGGTGACGACAATTTGCCAGCAGAGGGAGATATTGAGAGTCGGCTTAATAGCAGCAAGAGTGGGGGAAGTCCGTTATCTGATGATGTAAGAGCATTCATGGAACCCCGCTTTGGTACTGATTTTAGTGACGTGAAGGTGCATACCAATTCATCTGCGATCCAGATGAACAAGGACTTGAATGCTCAAGCGTTTGTACATGAAACAGATGTGTATTTTGGAGCAGGTAAATCGCCAGGTAATAACGAATTGACAGCGCATGAGTTGACTCATGTGGTACAGCAAACGGGTAAAGTCCAATCTAAACGCCCTCAAAACTTCCAAGAGATGGATCTCAAAGGGGAACCATCAAGAGCAATTCAATTTAAAGCAGTGAGTAGAACAGACGTGATCGGTCAACCAGGAGAAGCCGATACAATGTTTGCTCAGGTAGGAGCAATGCCAAGGACAATGGCATCTGATTTAACACCCAAAACACTTAGCACCTCTGATTTACCACCATTGAGTCGGAAACAAAACGTCCTCAATCCGCCACTGATAAGGCAGCAGCCTGAAGGCTCCGAAGCAACGACGACTCCCAAGAATGTGGAAAGTATCCAGCAACAGTCACACGGCAACAGTAATGCCGAACCGATGATTCAGCGTAGTTTGTCATTAGACGATTTGTCATTGGACAAGTTGACCAATTTCGGTGAAGCAACTGGCTGGGCAATCGTCGGACACTTAGCACCGGAGTTGGAGCCGATTCTGCGAAAAGGTCCTGGAGGTATTTTTGAGTGGATGAAAAATCTCATCGGCTCTTCTCTCGAAGGTGTTTTCAACGGTCTCATGGCACCAGTACGGTCAATTGCCGGAATTGACGAGCGACTCACAGCACATTTTG
>CAZZZY010000295.1:0-7270 GCA_964658545.1 uncultured Acetobacteraceae bacterium
GGCTCCAAAACGTCCGGCTGGCTGAACGGCTGTAAGTGTTCCTAATGTATTTTGTTGTTTATGAAAGTTAACTAGCTCGGTGATATTAATATTACTTACACCATCACCGTAAGTAAAGCAAAAAGTTTCATTACCAATATGCTCGCTGATCCGCTTTAAGCGTCCGCCTGTCATGGTATTATCACCCGTGTTTACTAAGGTAACACGCCAGGGTTCAGCATAACCAGAATGGACGTTCATCTGGTTAAATCGCATATCAAAGGTAACATCTGACATGTGTAAGAAGTAGTTAGCAAAATACTCTTTGATTATGTAACCTTTGTAACCGCAACAAATGATGAAGTCGTTAATGCCGTGGGCTGAGTAAGTCTTCATTATGTGCCAGAGAATTGGCTTACCACCAATTTCAACCATCGGCTTGGGTCTGATACTAGTTTCTTCACTGAGGCGTGTACCAAGTCCTCCAGCCAAAATCACCGCTTTCATGCAATTACCTCAGAGATTTGTAGGGATATTACTATTTGACTTTATCGACATGAAGAGGATGCACTTGGGTAGAGAAAAATTGATTTCTAATTTGTTTTTCTCAGTCAATAATCTAACTGTAATTTCCGGCAAAATTATAAAGGAAATATAAATTAACATCTTTTCTATATAAAAGCTCTATGAATATCTATAAACATGAAAATAAGTCCCTTAATTAAATAAAAATGTTACCCAATAAATAACTAGGGTTAGCGTCAGCTAACCCTAGTCAGGCTTGATTTCAGAAATCAAAACCAATAATATGCCAGTAAAAAAACTTACTTGTTTTTAGTTAGTTTTTTGCAGTTCACTTGAGCTTTGGAATAAAGGGTCACATTTGTTTTCTACGACTACACACATATTACTGAGTGCTTGCTGATAACTATCCATATCATCTTGTGCAAGAAACATTTTGGCAGATGTCTGTACGTCTTCGATCGCTTTCGCCTGATTGTTCTTAGATTGACTACCACCATATTGTGCGAGTTCATAGCGAACCATACCTCGTTTGAGATATGCTTTTGCTAGTTTGGGGCTGATAGTTAATGCTTGGTTAAAGTCAGCGATCGCTAGATTATATTCTTGCTCATAATTGCTGCTATATTGAGCAATTTGATAATAGACAACACCCCTCTGAAAGTAAGCTTCTGCTTGGGATATATTCAGTTTTATCGCCTGAGTAAAATCTATGAGCGCTCTTTTGTAATCTTGTTGAGATTCACCGCTGTATTTAGCCATTTGGGCGCGGACAATCCCCCGTCTGATATGAGCTTCAATTTCATTATGATCTAGTCCGATGGCCTGATTATAGTCTGCGATCGCTAGATTATATTGTGTATCTGGATCGTTGCTATATTCGGCGAGCATATAGCGGGCATTACCTCGATTCACCAGAGCTTTGACATGATTGGGAGTAATTTTGAGAGCTTGGCTATAATCTGTAACTGCCCCTTCGTAGTCTTTCATGTTATAGCGGGCATTGCCACGATTTACAATTGCTCTAGCATATGTCGGCTCTTGGACAATTGCTTCGGTAAAGCTGGCAATTGCTTTTTCATAGTCTCGGTCTTGGTAAGCAGTATAACCTTGCTGATAGTAATCAGCGAAGCTGAGTTTGTTATTTGGCTCACGAGACTTCAATGTTTGTTGAGTGTAAGCATTTTGGGAAACCAACGGCTGAGTAAATTTAATCATTACGTCCGCATATCCCAATAAACCAAAACCCAGCAAGCAACAAATCACCGGGTACAATTTTGACCTCTTGGAGCGTTTATAAGGTGAACCGCTTTGGGTCATTATTGGCTGCCAATAATTAACTAAGTGCGGTGATATGGCTCGCTGCGGAAAATGTGGTGTTTGGGTGTAGCGTTTTTTCGCTTTGATTCGCGGTTGGAGATGTTCTCTAGCCTCTATAGCCCGATGTGATGGGAAGGGGTCGCGTCCGCCTAATCGCACGGTACGTTCACACCACGGACAGGCACGCATATGGTTGTTGTAGCGATGCTGCGGATTGGTAGTGCAGGTAATCAGAGAATCTTCGGCTTCAGCGATTGCTGAGAGCCAAGTTTGGGCACTGGGGCGCAACTGCGGGTTGTTGTGACCCTGTTCAAAACAACGGACAAATAGTTCTTGTAAGCTGGGATGAAGAATTTCCCAAGGGGGGGCAATGGGGGTAGGTAGGTAGGGTACGTATCGCTTTTGGCTGTAAGTGAAATGACCTGATGCAATACGGGCTTCGTAGGGTGGTGGCTCAATAGCGCCTTGAAATATCCCTGAAAATGGGTGAGTACCTTCCATTAGGAGTTGAAATACTAGCACCGCTAACCCAAATAAGTCGTGAGAAATTTCGCGATCGTGCTGGGCAAAAGTTTTATTCTGTAGTTCTGGTGGAGTAAACTCTGGTTTACCTACTGGGCAACGATAAACAACATTGGTACTGGGGTCAAGTACTTGGAAAGAGTCTGTGTCTATCAAAGTTACCAGTGCAGTATCACTGACGAGGATATTTGACTCGTTCACATCACCAATACAATATCCACTAGCGTGCAAAGCTGCAAAAGCTGCTGCCAAGTTACGAGCCGTGCGGAGCAGGTACTGATAGTTGAATAGGGGACAGTGTTGGCGACGGGTTCTGGGGTTGTAAAAGTCGATGATTGGACGCATCCCCTCAATCCGTGGCATCAAAAAGCCCAGGATGCTATTTTTGCCATCTGCTGTCCGCAATAAATCCTCTGGCCAAGCGATAGAGATATGCCCCAAACTAGCCGTAGGGTTTTCTGGGGGGTTCGCAAGCATCGCCTGTAATTTATCAGCATGGGCAGTAGTTGGCTTATGGTAAATTTTCGCCACCAAATTGTTATCGGATGGCACTGCATAAACACAAGCTTCACCGCCACGCCCCAAACTGACATTGAGGCTGAGGATTTCTTTTCTAGGGGAACAACGTAGTACCTGCATAATGAAATTACCGCTAACGGGAGTTATGTAAGATGTAAAACCTGTAAATTTATTACTTATGAGTCGTTGAATGCAGCTATAATGAGTGTCAAATCATCATCAGTGCGTTGCGTAATCCGCTCTGAGCGTAAAAATTTTACCAACTGCTCCTTGGCTACTGTCTTATCCTCAGTATTGGCTACAAATTCAAATAGCGGAAAAAAGAAGGGTTTGTGAGGTTCACCAACAACCATATTCAAAGCCAACATTTGTAGTCCATCAGTAATGATACCAACATTAACTATGTCGGCGCGCCACAATCTCATCTGCGCTGTATCTAAGGCAGTAGGCGAAGTTAAAAAAGTGGTTTCGTTGATGTATTCGCCGCTATCGGGTATAGTCAGTGCGAGGAGGTTGCCCATGCTATCTTTTGCCACTGCCAAACCATCACCTATCTGTGCCACAGCTACAACTTCTGGTGTGGCAACCATCATAATTAAGGTAGTTGCTAAATCCTGAAGCTGTTTCTCACAAGTAGCCGCTTCATCCTCCACAGCTTTTTTCGCGGCTAGTATGGCATCATTTAAGAGCGATCGCACCAACACATCATCACTCAAAATTTTTCGGGTGATTCCTTTGGTAGAAATGTTTTCTATTGCTGTCTCCACAGCAATCATCGCTCCCACTTTCCCAAGGCTAGCAGAACCCGCGCCATCTGCTGCGGCTGCCACTAAAATATTATCTGACAATATCTGCCAGTGATGAGCATCCTGGCATAACTGTTTGTTTTTTAAGTGACTTGTACCACATACAGACGCAGCCACAATCCGCCATTGAGCAATCTGTTTTGATATGTTCATAGATTTTTTTCCCAACAGCTAGCTGTGTCAACATCAAGCTGCGATTTTTAATTAAACAGTTCCCCAACCAATCGGCGGTAGTGCTACCTGTTCGTCTACCTGCGAATGAGAAACAGCCGACATACTAGTTGATAGCCAGACAAACATCTCGATAAAATTCAATCCTTTGAGTTTCAGTGGTGTACGCACGGCGATTTGATTTAAACGCGTCATATTCGCATTTTCTACACCTACTGTAAAAAATGCTACACGTTTATGGGCTTCATCTCCCTGTAAGCGGTGGGATGCTTGCTCTACCACATTTTCTAACTCGCCTTGCGGTTCTCCATCGGTAATCATAAATACCCAAGGACGATAGTAAGCAATTCCATTAGTCCGATACTGAGATTTTCGCTCTTGAATTATGTCCAAAGCTTTATGAATTCCTGCACCCATTGTAGTCAAGCCCTGGGCTGTCAAAATGGGCGGATTGAATTGATCGGCAGTCACAAAGTCTTGTACTACATTGACATTACTATCAAAAGTGATGATCGCAACTTCTACCCGTCTTGCTGCCAAGGAGTTTTTGACCAATTCATCCTTTAAACTGAGTAAACCCTGATTTAAAGCCTCAATCGGATCTCCTTGCATCGAGCCAGATGTGTCTAGTAAAAGCACACAAGGACAACGTGGTTCTGGGTTCTCAGCAAATTCTACTACTTCATCAAGTCTTAATGTATCATGCATAACTTTTTGTGTTATGTTAAACTTCAAAGCTTTATTTTCCTTATCTGAGAGGATATAATTCCAGTCGCCGAGGCGACTATAGAATATAGTATCTAGTGGTAGATGCTCTAATCTTTATTAAACAAATTATTTTCATGAAGTTCTCTATATATTTCAGAAGAACTTGAGTACAGCTTAGTTTAGCAAAAAATAGTTTATCAAAACCTAGAGCTACCTGTTGTAATATATCTACCCAAAACTTATATCCATTAAACATACAGTACAATAAATACGTAAACTTTCCTAGATAAGTTTTTAAAGATTTTATGTAGGAGAATCTTTTCTTTATAGAAAAAATATTAACCATAATTAAGATCATTAGCTCTTGAAGTATACCAGTGTAACTGTGCGAACTTGGAATCAAATTTGCCTCTGGAAGTGAGTGGACATCAATATTAAGGTCTTCAGTCAAAAGTTGTCGGTAGTGAGTAAAATCTAGAATTAACCAACATCTACTGACAAGTCTAGCTATGATCGGTGTTTACCTTGATTCATACCTACCTGTTTTTTGAGATAAGTTAGAACGTGTCAAATGTAACAAAGTAGTTATAAAGTTTATAATTTTTAATATATGTACATATTTTAAAATAAATAATTTGTGCGTAGAGAAATATTACAAGGAAGAGAATACTTCATGGCTGATATATTCAATCTTCAAATGTTCGGTTGTTGATTCCGCAAAAAAACTTGAAAAATATGAATAACTCAGGTGCATTCACCAAACTACGTCCTTTAAGTTTGTTAAGACAGTTATCCAATTGCTCTGATAGTACTTGTTTACAAGCATTAAATAACTCAGTATCCTGGTCTATTTACTTAGAACAAGGTAAAATTACTTATGCGACCCATTCAGTGGAGCCGTTTGATCGACTAGAACGCCATTTGCGCCGCCTCAGCTACCAAATTCCACTGCTTACTAGCGAGGTTCGTGTTCAAGTCCGGCTAATGTTTGAACCTGACTCACACAGTCAGTTAATCGAACATGAAAGCAATTCCAGAAGCCACCCTCCTGAGTATCAGGCGATATCCTGGCTTGTTAGTCAACAACATCTACATTCTACACAAGCAGCAGTGCTGATTCAAGAATTAGTTAAAGAGGTGATTGAATCATTTCTGCTCATCAAAGAAGGTACTTATGAATTAACAGAACCAATTGATAGAATGCCAAGAATTTGTAGGCTAGATGTAGAAAAAATTTTAGAACGTTGCCAAGTAAGATTACAGAATTGGCAGGCTTTTGTTCCGCAAATTTCTTCTCCATATCAACGTCCGTATCTGTTGATTAACAGCAAAATTGAGGAAAAAGATTTACCAAAACTTCAGCCAGATTTAATTAATTGGATGAAGGGTTTTAGCCTGTGTCATCTGGCGACAATTTTGAATCAAGATGAAATTCAACTGGCTCGCAATTTATACCCTTACATACTGAATGGTGCGATTATCTTGCATGAACCTGATCCGCCATTTGATAAATTACCTAAGATATTTGAAGAGCAGTGTCTACGACGGGCTACGCCTACGCTGTTCTCAAAATTAATTCCAGAGATAGTTTATACCACAGACAAGCTAAAGAACACCGTCAACTCTTACCCAGATATTTCTGAAGAGAATATAACTCCTGTCCCTCCTCCTAAAGAAAACTTTCAGCAACCAACAATATCAAATAACATAAATCCTGCTTCCCAAAGAGTAACGGCTGCTACTGTAGCGGCACAAAAAGTCCACAAAATCGTTTCTGTAGATGATAGCCCCACAATTCTCAAAGAAATTAGCCGTTTCTTAGAAAATGAAAACTTTTCTGTAGTGACTATTAACGACCCAGTAAAAGCCGTTCTGTCAATTATAAGGCACAAACCCGACTTAATTTTGTTGGATTTAAATATGCTGGGAATCGATGGTTATGAGTTGTGTCGGATTATACGAAATAATTCAATATTTCAAAAGACTCCTATCATTTTTGTGACTGGGAGTAAAGGAATTGTAGACAAAGTAAAAGCAAAACTAGTCGGAGCATCTGGATATCTGACGAAACCGTTTACTCGCGCCGAATTACTGAAAACAGTCTTCATGCATTTGACTTAAATTAACCATAAAACTAATGATTTGGAGCTAGTGAGGATAAATATGGCTACAGTTTTAGTTGTTGAAGATACTCCTTCTCAGTTGGAATTAATCAATAGTTTTTTAAGAGACAGTGGACACACGGTAATTAAAGCTTATGATGCCAAAGATGGGATGAGTAAGGCAATAAATAATCGTCTAGATGCGATTATTACTGATGTGGTAATGCCAGAAATTAGCGGTTTTGAATTCTGTCGCCTCTTGAAAAAAAATCCAGTCACTCAAAAAGTACCAATTATTATTTGTAGTTCTAAAAATCAACCAATTGATAGGATTTGGGGAATGCGACAAGGTGCAAATGTTTATTTAACTAAGCCTTTTACAAAACAACAGTTACTAAATGCGCTTAAATCTCTTGTAGAGTGAGAAAGATAGTTTGTAATTCGTAGTCCGTAATACTTCTCTTCTTAGGCTGCGCCAACGACTTACCTCGACAACTCTTAGAGACGCTGTTCGCGTTCGCTCGGTACAAGTCGCTCAGTACAAGTTCGTAATTCAATACGGTTCAGTTAAGGCTAAAACTCTGTTACCAAAGTCAATTTTTTAACGTAGACGCTTCGGCT
>CAZZZY010000296.1:0-7267 GCA_964658545.1 uncultured Acetobacteraceae bacterium
AAGTAAAAAGAAAGAACGCCAAATCTTTTACCCCAAGCGTTGCCGTACTCCGCAGGAGTTGCAAGCTAACAAGAGCGTCTCCAAGAGTTGGGAAATCTAGCAACATATACCTGTGAGCTTGGTTTTCGCTTATGGCATTGATGGTCAAGACTTAACTATATTACCATAAAGATCGGTGAATTCTTATACAGTTAATTCCTCTAGAAAAACTTATGCAACACTTTTTATTAACTTGGCTTGGGACTGCGGTGGCGTTATTTATTACTGCTAATATCGTTCCGGGATTCTTTATCAAGAACTTTGTGGTTGCCTTAGTTGCTGCCGTTGTTATTGGTCTGGTTAATGCATTTATTAGACCAATTTTGCAGATTTTGACCTTTCCGATTACCTTGCTCACCTTTGGCTTATTTACATTGGTAATCAACGCTTTAACCCTTTGGTTGGCAAGTGCCTTAACTCCTGTTCATGGTTTTCAAATTCATGGCTTTTTACCTGCTTTGTTAGGTTCAATTGTGCTGGCTATTGTTTCTAGCATAATTAACTATTTTTTGAGAGTTGTTGACTAAAAAAACTAGTTAAGTTTTGTAATACTCATATTTAAGGACTGGGCGACAGCTAGCGTTACCGCTCCTGGTTGCCCTTTTAGCTGGAAAATTTGTTTAGGAACTAAGAATCTTACTCCCAATGCTTCTGTGCTGGTAAAAGTGGAAACAGTCAGAGTAGCTGCAAGAATAGCAGCTGCCTCTGCTACGCTAGGTGTACCTACTTTATGGTCAGTAATTGTGGCAGGATTAGGAACACAGATAGAGCGAAGGATTTGGGCAGAAAAGGTTTTTAGGGGCAAATTGTGTAGGTTGCAAAATTCCACTAAGCCAACTTCCGAGGCTTTAGTATCAATGGTAGCAATCCCTGCGATCGCACTTTGACAAAGTTGATTTTCTCGAAAGACTTCCGCAATAGCCCAATCAATCAATTGCCATGATGTTCCCCGTTTACAACCGATTCCTATCCATAAAACCTGTTGCACTTGGTATATTTCCCTATTTTACTCCAACAGCCAACCAAATAAATCTCCTACTGTCAGCCTCAACTCACTAGCAAAATCTGGCACAGGAAGTAAAGCATCTAGTTCATCTAACATGATTGGCTGTTGATTGCGGATGTACACAAATACCGTTTGTTCTTCTGGATCGATCAGCCAACCCATTTGTGTTTCATAATTCAGGCAATGGAGAATATTTTTTGTAACTTTCGTTTGTCTTTGGTCAGGCGATAGAATCTCGATAGTCCAATCAGGAGATGCTTGGAATACGTTGGCAACTTCACCATTTTCATCACGGGGAATTCTTTGCCAAGTAAATACAGCAACATCTGGCACTATTGACCTTCCACCAAAAGTACACCGCAGTTCTGGAAAAGCACGAGCAATTCGCTTAGGCTTGACCCTTAAGTTGACAGTGCTAACCATTTCACCTTGAATTATACTGTGCTTTCCCTGTGGCATAGGTTTTTGAATAATTTGTCCATCAATGTATTCACTAGCGGGTTTTGTTTCTGGTAACATTAGAAACTCTGCCAAAGTTATATTTTTTGATGTTGTCCGTACCATAAGCGATCGCCTCCAGTCTAAAAATTATGATTAACGAACCGCCAAGACGCAAAGAATAAATTAACTCAATTCTTACTCTGCGTACCTTTGCGCTACCTCAGCGTCCCTTTGCGTTAAAAAAATATTACATTCTCTCCAATACCTGAATTCCCAACAAAGATAATCCCAGCTTCAGGGTTCTAGCAGTCAAATCACACAGAATCAAGCGGGATGTTCGCTGTGGTTCCTCCGCTTGTAGTATGGGACAGCGATCGTAGAATTGGTTAAACTTCTGACTCAGTTCAAACAAATACTCACATAAACGATTGGGCAGCAACTCTTGCTCTACACTATTAATAACTTCATCCAGTTGAAGTAAATATTTCGCTAGCGCTAATTCTGTTTCATGCTGCAACAAAACGGCATTATTTCCCAACTCTTTAAAGTTAATATCACCCTTACGGCTAATCCCATAGATCCGCGCATAAACATACAGCATATAGGGCGCAGTATTCCCTTTGAGATCCAGCATTTTGTCGTAGCTAAAAATGTAGTTACTAGTGCGGTTTTGGCTTAAGTCTGCATACTTTACTGCACTGATTCCAACTACCCTAGCAACTTCATTAATAAATTCTTCAGTTTCTTGACGTTCTTCTTTTTGTAATCTACTTTTTAGGTCAGCATGGGCATGAGAAACAGCTTCATCTAATAAATCCCGCAACCGTACACTGTCCCCAAAACGAGTTTTGATTCTTTTACCATCTTCCCCTAACACCAACCCAAAGGGAACATGTACTAATTCCACATCATCGGGAATCCACCCAGCTTTGCGTGCTACCTGGAAAAATTGGGCAAAATGGTTTCCTTGTCCAGCATCTGTTACATAAATTATCCGCTTTGCTTCATCCTGCTGAATCCGGTAGCGTAGGGATGCTAAATCAGTTGTGGCGTAGTTATAACCGCCATCTGATTTCTGCACAATTAAAGGTAAAGGTTCACCTTCTCTATTTGTAAACCCTTCCAGAAAAACGCATTTTGCGCCCTGGTTTTCTACCAGTAAGCCAGATTTCTCTAAATCTTCCACAACGCCCGATAGTAAAGGGTTATAGAAAGATTCCCCACGTTCAATTACCTTAACATCCAGCAAATCATAAATTATTTGAAACTCCTGGCGTGACTGTTCACACAGAAGTTTCCAAGCATGGAGTGTATCTTCTGCACCTGCTTGTAATCTGACAACTTCTTGTCGTGCTGTTTCTTGAAAAGCTGCATCTGCATCAAACCGCAGTTTGGCTTTACGATAAAAACTGACTAAATCTCCAATATCTAAAGCATTAGCGGTGGTAAGCGCATCTGGGTAAACTTCCCGCAGATAGGCGATTAACATCCCAAACTGCGTACCCCAATCACCTACATGATTTAACCGCAGCACATCATGTCCTTGGAATTCTAAAATCCGGGCGATGGAATCACCAATAATCGTAGAACGCAAGTGTCCGACGTGCATTTCTTTAGCAATATTCGGACTGGAAAAATCCACAATTTCCCGTTTGGGTGTTTTTGCGGCTGGAACTCCCAACCGGGGATCGGCTTGAATTTCGTTCAGTTGTGCTTCTAGATATACCGTTTTCAGTTTCAGATTGATAAATCCTGGCCCAGCGATTTCCGGCGGGTCGCAGATTTCGGATACATCTAGTTTCTCAACGATCGCAGCTGCGATCGCTCTTGGTTGCAATCCTTTCTTTTTACTCAGCGATAAAGCCACATTCGCCTGATAATCACCAAATTTGGGATTGCTAGCAGAAACCAGAATTGGATCTACTCCAGCGAAGTCAGCGCCAAAAGCCGCGACTAAAGCCTGTTCAAACTGAACTTTTAATTTTTCTTGTGTAGCGTTCATATATAAATTTTAGGGGATGAAAACCGACACGCCAGGTTTTAACTTGTTTGTAAGTATTCTATAAAGTTTTGCATCTTACCGAATGCTTTACACCGGATATTGTAGTGTAAAACAGATCGAAAAACCTAACCTCTCAAGGGTAGGCAGAGGGGACAGAAGCAAAACAGGCTGAAAACTTTATTTTATAAATGAAAATTTAATTTTATTTATTTGTTAAGTAGCTTTCACTATTTCAAATGTATAATCTATAATTCCTTACTGTTATTCAAAGGTATAATCGGTCATTCATTATTATTTATATTCACCTCTATTACTTGTTTTTAGGTTGAGATTATGCAAGGGAGAGTATCCTCTTTTAAAAGATCAGACAGTATCACCTAGTAGTCATTTATTGACAGAGCTAGGAAAGTTGCGATCGCCTAAACTTTTACTACAAAAATGATGAGCCATTATATGAATAGTTCCCATGTTTACGGCACTATCCAATGTCTCAAGACCTATTAAACTCCTTTCAAGAAGCATACAGCAATCTCGAACTCTTTCCGTTGATGGAACGGAACGAAATGGAAAGATTTGGAGTCGAATATGGTGATGATTTGATTGCAGACCTGAACCAATTAGTGGAAGATAGTCCCAATGGAGATGGCAAAATTGTCTTTACAGGACATCGGGGATGTGGTAAGTCTACTTTGTTAGCTGAATTTAGCCGACAAATTCAAAATAAATATTTTGTAGTTCTCTTTTCTATTGCTGACAAAATTGAAATGTCGGCTGTTAACCATATTAATATACTGTTTGCGATCGCAGTTAATTTAATGACAGAGGCAGAAGCACGCCAAGTTGATATTCCGAAATCTACTAAAGAAGCTCTTTATAAGTGGTTTGCTACTCGCACTCGGACTGAAGAATTAAATTTACAGGCAGATGCTGGGATAGGTTTTGACCTTCTAAAGTTGATTAGCTCTAAATTAAAGGCTGATGCTAGCGTTCGGGATGAAATTAAGCAAGAATTTGAACGCAAATTATCAGATTTAGTTGCTAGAATTAATGAAATTTCTGCTCTAATTCAAGCTGCAACTAAACAAAACGTTTTAGTAATTATTGATGATTTAGACAAACTTGACTTGGGAAGAGTTAACGAAATTTATCGAGATAACATTAAGGCCCTCTGCCAACCTAACTTTCAAATTATTTACACTATCCCGATCGCAGTCCTTCGGGAAACATTTATCAGCACAATAATTACGACAGAAACCAACGATCAGGTTGTGGCAATGCCTGTATTAAAGATTTTTGAGAAAGGGAAAAATCGCTTTCCTAATGCCCAACCTCGTCCTGAAACAACCAAAATTCTTGGTGAAGTTTTACAAAAACGGATTCCCAGTGAATTAATCGCAGCCCAAACTGCTGAAAAAATTGTGATTTACAGTGGTGGCGTATTGCGAGAGTTAATTCGCATCTCTAAGGAATGTTGCCGCATTTGTTTGCGGACTATTCGACGAAATCCTACAGCCGAAGTTATCATTGATGATAAAATTCTTCTTCAAGCAATCAATAAAATCCGCAATGATTTTTCCATACGCTTAGGAAAGGTTGATATAGATATTTTGCAGAGTGTTTATGAACAATTTATGCCCAATGACCCCAAACAAGCAGAGTTTTTGGATTTACTACATGGACTGTATGTTCTAGAATATCGCACTGATGAAACTTGGTATGATGTTCATCCAATTATTATTGAAAGTTTGAGAAGACAGGGAGCCATTAATGTTCAATGAAGGATTGTTAGATGACGAAGGAGAAAATCAAGATGCGTATGATGATTTAATTGTTTCTATTGAAGCTCAAAAACGGGGGTTAAATTTACTGATTGCAGTTTGTGATGACGCTGGCTTTCGTGATGAGATTACTGCCCAGTATGAAGCTGAACTACAACCCGCTTTTCGTCCATATCGAGTAACTTTAGCACGTCAGGAACCAAGTCTCAAAGCTGCCCTTTACCAACTGGTACAACAAGAAGAATATCTTCGTCAGTATAACCCGGCGGTGATTACTGTAACGGGTGCTGAACAACTTTATTTTCTAAGATTAGGAAAAGAGCAATCAGAACAGGAGAAATTTTTTGGTTACTTACAGTGGACAAGGGAAGGATTGCGCGAGTTTCCCTTTGCGATCGTGCTTTGGGTAACTAACCAAGTTTTAGTCAACCTGATTAAAAAAGCCCCTGACTTTTGGAGTTGGCGCAATGGTGTATTTCGGTTTGAATCTCAAAAGACGAATGCTATTCCTGGTGAAGAACTAGAACCTATACGCTTTGTTTTTCGAGATACAGAATTAGCCAGTACAGATACTAATGAAACTAATCACTTTTTCTTGCCCATTCAAGATTTACAAAGACTAATTGAGAAAATAGAACAGGAACGGGGAACGAAAGATCCTACCTTGGCTACCTTATATTCAAGGTTGGGTGATATTTACCGTAGCAGATTAGATCGGGGTGAGTCTCAGAATTATCAAGAAGAACAGGAATTAGCAATAAAGTATTGGCGAAAGGCGAGTGAACTCCAAAATGAATTAGGTTTGCAGATAGATTTAGCTAATAGCCTTAATAATTTAGCAGGAATATATCGTGCTACCGGACATTACAGCGAAGCGGAACCCTTATATAAACAAGCTTTAGAATTGAGAAAACGCCTTTTGGGAGACAACCATCCTTCTTTTGCTACTAGTCTCAATAATTTGGCAGGACTCTACAAATCTACTGGACAATATAATAAAGCAGAACTCCTATATAAACAAGCTTTGGAACTGAGGAAACGCCTGTGGGGAGAAAACCATGCTGATGTTGCCGTCAGTCTGAACAATTTGGCATTACTATATGATGAACAAGGACGTTATGATGAAGCAGAACCTCTGTATCTGCAATCATTAGAACTCGAAAAACGTTTGGTTGGCGAAAATCATCTTTCCTTCGCTCTCATACTGAATAATTTAGCGCTACTTTATTATCACCAAGGACGTTACAGTGAAGCTGAACCGTTGTCGCAACAAGCAATAGAATTAGATAAGCGATTTTTGGGAGAAGAAAACCCCGATGTTGCAACAGATTTGCATAATTTAGGTTTAATATACCGCGCTCAGGGACGCTACGATCAAGCCGAATCTTTGTTTTTAGAATCGTTAGAACTCAAGCAGCGTCTATTGCAAAAGGGGCATCCGCTTTTAGCAGATACTATCTATGCTCTTGGTTATATGTACAGGGAGCAGGAGCGTTACAATGAAGCGGAACCCTTATGTATAAAAGCCTTAGAACTTGATAAGCACCTATTGGGAGAAAATCATCCCAATGTTGCTGAGAGTCTCAATAATTTGGCAGAAATATATCGTGAAACTGGACGTTATGCTGAAGCAAAACCCCTTTATCTGCAAGCTTTAGATATTTGTGAACGAGTCTGGGGCGTAAATCATCTTCGTAGTGTCAATATTCGTCAAAATCTAGAAAAACTTGCCGCAGCAATGCAGAATAATGGAGAGTGCGATCGCATTCAAAAGTAAAAAGTTAAAAGGCACCCTTGAAGAAGAATTCAGCTATTCTGACTTCTGAATTCTTCTTCTGTTAAACAGATTTTCAAACCAATCGCCGACAGGGCTATTTCGTTCTAGACATAAACCGCCTATAACTCAATACGCTTGGGTTAAGGCTAAAACTCTGTTACCAAAGTCAATTTTTTAACGTAGACGCGGAGCGGCTGACCGCAGGGTACCGCCAAGGCGCAGAG
>CAZZZY010000297.1:0-7250 GCA_964658545.1 uncultured Acetobacteraceae bacterium
CAATTCCCCTAGTTCAATCAACTCTTCCGTCAATTCAGATATAAACTAACGGGGGAGGAATCGATCAGAACTAGGGGTATTTTTGTGCGCCTGCTGACAACAGTCGCAGCTTTACGCTGCTATTTAACTAAACGCTACTCAGAAAACAAGCTGATTGCGGTTACTGAGGATTTGAGATTAGATGAAATGACTAGCTGGTATCAGACGGCAGTCGGTCTAGTGCCAACGATGGGGAATTTGCATCAAGGTCATTTAAACTTGATCCAACGGGCGCGGCAAGAAAATTCCACGGTGATTGTCAGTATTTTCGTCAATCCCCTACAATTTGCTCCCAATGAGGATTATCAACGCTATCCCCGGACTTTAGAGCAAGACCAACAACTTTGCGAACAAGCTGGGGTAGATGCCATTTTTGCACCGACTCCGGAAGAGATGGCAGTTCCTCAGAAGAGTATACAAGAATTAAAGGTTACACAAGTTATTCCCCCATCTGTTATGATAACAGGCTTGTGTGGTCGTTCTCGGCTGGGTCACTTTCAGGGTGTCACCACGATTGTTACCAAGCTTTTCAACTTGGTGCAGCCTGACCGAGCCTACTTTGGTCAAAAGGATGGTCAACAACTAGCAATTATTAAACGCTTAGTAGCTGACTTAAATTTGCCAGTAGAAATTGTTGGTTGTCCAACAGTACGGGAAGCGTCGGGTCTTGCCTTCAGTTCTCGTAATCAATATTTGACTGCAACGGCAAAAGAGCAAGCGGCGGTGTTATATCGTGGTTTGCGACGAGCTGAGGCTGCGTTTCGAGCAGGCGAACGCAATAGCAACAAATTGATAGCAGTAGTACAGCAAGAAGTGGCAATAGTCAGCACGATTTTAGTGGAATATATTGAATTAGTTGATCCGACTACGTTGATGTCTTTAGAAAAAGTTGAGGAGGAAGGAATGTTGGCGATCGCAGCTCGTCTTGGTTCTACACGTTTGATTGACAATATCATATTGCGCGATCGTCAACCCATCATCGCCATTGATGGCCCAGCTGGTGCTGGAAAATCCACTGTGGCGCGGCAAGTGGCAGCAAACCTGGATTTAGTGTATTTAGATACAGGAGCAATGTACCGTGCTGTCACTTGGTTAGTGCTGCAAAAGGGAATTGCCATTGATGATGAGTGTGCGATCGCCCAATTAACTAACCAGTGTAAAATTGAACTTACTCCTAACCAGGATTTACGATCGTCCGTGCGGGTTTGGATTGACGGGAATGATGTGACCCAGGCAATTCGCACAATTGAGGTAACTTCTATTGTATCTGCGATCGCAGCACAAAGCGCAGTCCGTCAAGCACTGGTTAAACAACAGCAAAGCTGGGGTAAGAAAGGTGGATTAGTCGCTGAAGGACGGGACATTGGTACTCATGTATTTCCCGATGCCGAAGTGAAAATTTTCTTAACCGCTTCTGTGAGTGAACGCGCTCGTCGCCGCCAGCAAGACTTTAGTACACAAGGTCAATCCGAAGTGAGTTTAGAGCAACTGGAACGGGATATTGCCGAACGTGACTGGAAAGATAGTACACGCAAAGTTTCTCCTTTGCAAAAAGCGGCAGATGCGATTGAAGTTCAAACCGATGGTTTGGACGTGTCAGAAGTCACGGCACAAATTGTTAACTATTACCAGCAGCGTTTATCTCAGTGGTAATCATTGCGATTTGCTGCTAGTTTTTTAGTTCAAAAATCAAGTATAGCGGTTCAAATCCCTTGTGAGGTACGAGAATCGCTATAACACACAAAGAAAATTACAAAATCCCTTTTCCTAATACCTTACGCTTCAAAACCAGTATCCGAGGTCTTGCTCCTGTACCTGAAAAGCCTAGACCTTCACGGAAGATTTCTGGCATATAAAATCGTTCCTCGTTATCCTTTTCCTTATCTTCGTAAATAACCCCCATTTCCTCTAGCATTCTCACTGTCAGTTGATCCATCTCAAACTGTTCTACTGCAAAAGGAATTTTTCGTTCAGAAGAGGGATATTTAGGTAGTATTTCCTCAACCCAAGTTTTGAAAGATGGATATTCTTCCTTGGCTTCTTCCACCTTCTTTTCACTACATGGCTTAAGAGCGCGGCGAATAGCTTGAGGAGGTAAAATACGGTTGGTAGACAACTTTTCAAGTTGTATTCTTTCTACAGTAATATCGGCTGCGTGGTACAATAAACGAACAATATCTCTCGCTTGAAGCCTACCATTAAAATCTGTCAAAGCTGCAAATATCCAGGAAGCTGTATATGCTTCTTTCGAGTTATCCGAACCTAGCCTTTTACCCCATAATTTTTCTAATCGCTCTATAATATTCTGTTTATTTAGACTGTTAATGTCTTCTAGTGAGGCATCTATTACTTGAGACTGGCTGCATATCCAAAATACTAAACGCAGAAAAGAATCTTGATCCCAAGATAGATCATAAGAAAGGTAAAGATTTTCAAATTGTTTTAAGTTTTGAGTAATTGTATAACGCAGGAAATCACGGCGCAGAAAAATTATTACCCCAAGGTTAGACTGCCTAATTTCCGATAACTTCTTTGGCAAATCATCAATCAAAGCCTTTAAGGCAATTTTTTCTTGATTGCTGGATGCAATGTTTGAGAATATATCCTCTAATCCATCAAACAGAAAGATGATACGTAAGCCTCTATCTTTCAAATCACGATTTATGATGCTAAGAATATTAGGACTATGTGTTTCAGGATTCACACCTATAGCTTTTGCAATTTGACCAATCCAGAATTCTGTCCATTCTGGTTCACTCCAGTTTTTAGTCGCAATGGCTCTTTTAATTCTATCCACATATTCTGAAGGTAGAAACTCAGGAACACTATCTCCAAAAGCTGATATCGCCTCGTTTCTAGCTTCGTTAATCACAATTTTGGCATTATCTTTAATGTTAGTTGATTCAAGGAAAGGAAAGATATGTGTTTTTAACTGTGATTCCTGAATCGTATTATCTATACGATTCAAAAAACTTTCCCAATATTTAAAACGTGACAACTGTATATAGTTAAAAGTTTTTCCTGCACCTTTAGCTCCAATTGATACGACATGAGGTAATTCATCTTGAAAATTAGTCGCTAAATTCTTCAACGGTTCTGTTACTAATAAATCTTCTCCCCGCCCTTGTTCAGCATACTCATATTGCTGACACAAATCTCTGAGGCTACGAACCTCAAGAATTCCCTGATGTTCTTTTATATATTTTGACTTCGATTCCTGAACAGTTGTTATAAACAACTGTTCTTTAGCCCACTCCTTTGCTACATTCATTACTGAAGTTGGACTTAGTTTTAAACGCGCATCATCCCAATTATTAATGTATAGTAATTCTTGGGAGAAATAGGTTTCTTTGATATCCAATCTTGTAGCATATAAATTATCTTCTTCTGACTGTAAATAAGCAGTTTGCAATCGCACCAATGCATCTTCAACCGCAGATAATAATCTCAATTCTGGCGTTAGCATACTAATGATCAAAGACGGATCGTAATATCTTTCATCATTTACACTTGCCTCTGACGGTGCTACTTTAGCAATTTGTTCCAGAACAAGACTCGTACCTCTCACAGATTGTTCGTTAATTGTTGTGACTAGAAACCTCTGAATTCTTGAATCGAAAATTATGGGACTTGATATTTCACTTAAACCTGCTCTCAAATCAATTAATATATAGTCAGCACCAACAGCCTTACCTAAACTATGAATAGCATTACCACATTCCCAAGCTCCATCTGGACTTCTTACCAAGTTTTCAGGCAGAATAGGTGTATCTAGTAGTTCTTTATCTTCAAGACAAGCAGGTAGAAAATAAACTGTTGATTTACCTTCGTACTTAGCAGATTTTTTAACTTCTCGTGCAAATAGTGAAAGTGCTTGTTCTCTTTCAATAGGAGAATAGTGGTAAACTTCGAGAAAATCAATGAAAGAAACTGCTGGTTGTTGTTTTTCAAAAGCATTCCAATAAGTAAGCCCAGGAGCTTCTAAATCAGCATCAATGACTAATACAGTTGTAGACCTATCTATTTCTTTAGCTCTATCTAGTAAGGCAAAAAGATGCGCTGATAAATTCAGTGTTCTACCAACACCACCTTTAAAAGAATAGAAAGCTATTAAACTAGGTTTTCCAATATATGGTTCTGGAAGTTTAACTTGTTTTACTCTTACCGCTTCTACCTCTAGCTCACTATCTAAATAAGCAATTTCTTCCCAAAATGGTCGGACATCAACATCAGTTTTGTAGACTTCTTCTCCCGTAAAAAATTCTACCGATAATGTGGCATCACCAAGAGTAAAATAAATAACAGACGACTCTTGTTGATACCAATCTTTGAACCATTCCTTCAAAGCGTTTTCAGCATTTTCTCTGTTTTTATCACTAATTAGATATATTTCTAAAGCATCTGAGTAACAGCGAATTTTTACTATCCCTTCGGGTAATTTAGTCCCATAATTAGTTTTATGTCCAATAGTTCTTCTGACATCAAGCCATGTCAGCAATTTTGGCGATTTTGGTGCATTCATAGTTTTTCAATTTCTCCCACAATCCATTTTGATATTTCTAATAGCTTATTCTCTATATCTTCATCGCTTGCTTTTTGTTTTTGAGTAACAACTATAGAAATTACTTTTCCTCCGTACCGCCACATTTGGTTAATCTGTCCACTGTTTAATTTTCTCTCTTCTTTATTATTCCTAGTATCGAATACTTCCCCAATAAATATTTCAGGTAGATTTAAAGACCCTCCTGCACCTAAACAGTCTAATAACTTATTTATATTATGTTGACATTCCGCAATCTCTGTACACGAATCACTACGCTTATGACCTTTCCTCTTCATTAAGATTGTCTTAAGACCACATTCAACGGCATAAAATAAGAGTAACCGATGGGCATTAGTTCGAGATGTTTTCTGAGAATTTTCATAAGCAGATAGATTTGCACGCCATGCTTTTGCCATTTCTCGATCTGTAAAAGGTATTGCCATTAAGCTATTTTTACTTCGGTTAAATACGAATTTACCCAGTTATATTATGTCAAAATCGCTCCACCCATCAATCGCTCATACCGATATGTCAACTCTTCTTTCATCAAATACCAGCGCTCTAAGGTAGCATCCATCTCTATAATTTTCTCTGCCGCCTGTCGCGCTAAAAGTAAAACTTCCTCATCTTCGACCAAACTCGCCAAGGTAAAATCTGGCACTCCTGATTGACGAGTTCCCAGTACTTGCCCAGGCCCGCGAAAACGCATATCCATTTCAGAGATAAAAAAGCCATCCTGAGATTGCTCCAACACCTTCAACCTCTGTTGAGCATCAGGACTCCTAGAACTGCTCATCAATAGACAGTAAGACTGAGCCGCGCCACGACCGACACGCCCCCGCAGTTGGTGCAGTTGTGACAAGCCAAATCGCTCCGCATTTTCAATGAGTATTACTGTTGCATTCGGTACGTCCACACCTACCTCAACAACAGTAGTAGAAACCAAAATTTGCGTTTGGTTATCACGAAATTTGGTAATCGCTTCATCCTTATCGGCTGAACTCATGCGACCGTGCAATAGCCCCACTTGAAAGTCGGGGAAAATACTTTCTTGTAGCTTTTGATGCTCCTCCACAGCCGATCGCAGATCCAGTTTTTCTGATTCTTCCACTAACGGCAAAACTACATAAACTTGTCTACCTTGGGCAATTTCTCGGCGGATGAGATCATAAGCATGGTTGCGTTGCTGACCTGATAATACTGTTGTTTGAATCTTTTGCCGTCCTGGTGGTAACTCATCAATTTGGCTCACATCTAAATCCCCATGTATCGTCAATGCTAAGGTTCTGGGAATTGGGGTAGCTGTCATAGTTAACACATGGGGTTGTTCGCCTTTTTGCTGTAAACGCGCCCGTTGTTCTACTCCAAAACGATGCTGTTCATCTATCACCACTAACCCCAGTTGTTGGAAGTTTACGGAGTCTTGAATTAAGGCATGAGTTCCCACTAACAGGGGCAATTCACCAGTTTCTAACTGAGAGTGTATTTCTCTTCTTTTTGCGGTTTTAGTGGAACCTGTCAGTAATTCCACTGGTAAATGCAGCAGGTTAAACCAGCTAACTAACTTGCGATAATGTTGTTCAGCCAAAACTTCTGTGGGAGCCATCAGCGCCGCTTGGTAGCCAGATTGAATTGCGGCGAGGATAGCTAGCACGGCAACGACCGTTTTACCAGAACCGACATCACCTTGCACCAAACGATTCATTGGTACGGGTTTTTGTAAGTCGTTGAGAATGTCGTTGAGAACTCGTTGCTGGGCGTTAGTGAGTTTAAAAGGCAGTATTTCGTGGAATTTCTCTACAAGTTGACCTCGTGGAATGAGGATAGCACTGGTTTGAATCGCTCTTGCTTGCTGTTGACGTTGCAGTAACCCAAGTTGGAGGTAGAAAAATTCATCAAAGACTAGGCGACGACGGGCAACTTGTAGGGCGGTGCTATCGTTGGGAAAGTGGATATTAGCGATCGCATCTTTCAATTCCATCAAAGCATACTTTTGTCGCAAACCACTTGGTAAAGGGTCTTTCAGATTAGCCGCAGCAGGTAAAACAGTTATTACCGCCTGTCGCACCGTATTCGCCACCACGCCTTCAGTCAATCCATAAATTGGCACCACCCGCCCAATATTCAGCGACTCAATCGAATCTCCTGGATTTGTCAAAACCTCTAGTTCGGGATTATCCAGTGTCAAGCCGTATTTACTTTCTTTCACCAACCCACACGCTGCTAAAATACTACCTACTGGATAACGACGTTTTAAACTTTCTTGCCAAGCGCGACTACTAAAGCGCGTACCTGCGTAAAAACGACCAATTTTAATTTGACCGCTATTATCTTTTACAACCAGTTCTAAAATTGATAATTTCTGATTTTTAGGGCTAGTAAAGCAGTTGCAACGTTTCACCGTTGCCACTATTGTCACCGTTTCACCCGCCTGTAACTCGCGGATATTCACCTGACGCGCATAATCAATGTGGTCACGAGGATAGTAGAAAAGCAAATCGCGGACGGTGTGTAAACCAAGACGTGCTAAATTATCAGCTTTTTTGAAGCCTATTTCTGGTAAATCGCTGAGTTTTTGGTCAATATTCGGTGCAAGCCTCCGACTCACCTCAGTGATAATTTGAGATTTTTTGGATTGATAAATTCTCCCCTGCTCTCCTTGCTCCCC